>WTHE01000479.1 GCA_011523315.1 Candidatus Binatota bacterium | reverse complement strand
CCTGTTGGCTGGATGTGTTTTGGACGTGGAAAAGTTCAGGTGGATCCCCACGCCGATTCCTCCTGATGAGGACTGCAACAGCTTCAAGGACCGAGCGCGTGACATTGCCCAGATGGACACTGATTTCATGTCGATTGTCGATGGCCGGATTGTGTTCGACGAGGATGCCGCACGCGCGGATGGATACACTGAGAAGAGTGTTATTCTTGCGCGGGAAATGGCTGCCCTGTCAGACGCATGGCTGCAAACGCGACCGGGGGACGATCCACCTGTGATACCGCCCCATGTCAAATGGTTCTACGATTGCGCGGGAGAGGGGCCTGGGGCGAAGGAGTGACGAGATGAGAATCGGAGACTGGTTTGCCCTACACGTCATTGAGCCGCTGGATTGGTTCGTAGAGTGACGGCTGAGGATTTTGAAGAGGAGCGGCATGATTGCGGGAGTCAGGCAGTGGAGGTTTGCGTGACTGTCCCGTTATCGTAGCAGAGCCCGCGCGTAGACTTGAAATCGCTGGC
Source organism: Candidatus Binatota bacterium (assembly GCA_011523315.1). Taxonomy (GTDB): domain Bacteria; phylum Desulfobacterota; class Binatia; order Bin18; family Bin18; genus JAAXHF01. The sequence goes on along the minus strand of WTHE01000479.1, from coordinate 3,930 downwards.
CAGCCCCCTGTGCGCGCAAGCGTTAAGCCCGGGAATCATGGTTTCCTCGAGCAACAGCACCTCACCCAGTGGAACGGGGGGCGGCCAGGTTCTATCAACAGGAGGCAGAGTTTTGTCAAAGTTTCCCGGCAGCGGCCACGTATGGCAGCGGGTCCAGGTAACGACCGAGTACGTTGACGAAGACGGCGGCGTCGAATGGCTCGAAGTCTGCATCCACTGCTATGCCGAGCGGCGCATGGCCAAACGCCCCAACGGGCAGGCCCGCGTCATACGGTCCGACCCGGACCCCCTGCCCCTGGCTTGCATAAAAGACAGTCGGAAATCCGCCATTGTGCGGGGCGACCCTAATTGAAGGCCGCCAAAGAGAACCGTCGCCCTGTGCCTCTGCAGCGAGCTGAAGGCACGCTGTACCCGGCCAGCCCCCTGTGCGCGCAAGCGTCCCAACCCGGGTGTCCTGGCATGAGATCTCCATTCCTCTCCGTGGAACGGGGGGCGGCCGGGCTTGCACAGGAGAAGAAGAGGATGACTGAAGACAGCGACGCGCGCCATCGCGACCTGGCCACGAAGCTACGGGCCATGCTCGATCTGGCGCCGGTGGGCAGGTCGAGCACCATCCATCATCTCTTCGGGATCCTTTACGCCGGCCAGCTGCGCGGCATGAAAGGTTCTGAATTGGAGCGGATTGCCGCGAGCGCCGGCGGCAGGGCCAGCATGGGGCGGGAGATCGCCAGGGGGCGCAGGCTGGCGCAGTACGTCGACGTGAAGCCGGAGTATGCGGAGTGGCCGTGAGCGCGGGAGGGGGCGGCCAAGCCTGCGTGAGGTGAAGATGCGAAAGCTGAATCTGAGAAAGAGGGCGCGTTCGCGGCGGTACAGCGAGGCCAGGATGGCGTATGTACTGAGCTTGCTGGAGCAGGAGGGAAAGAAAAGAGATGTCGACGAAGAGTTATGAAGAAGCAAGGACGGGGTTACGGCTTGAATGTGAGGGTTACACTGACAAATATGACCTATCGGCAGACGGTAAAGGCCCGCCTGACCTTGTCGTTTAGAGGGAAAAGAGGAGAAGTGGGGAGAGGGACCTTACACAAGAATCCCTCTCTTCATGTTGTATCGTTTACTCCATGCCAAAGCCGGAGACCTGGTTGAAGTCGCCGTCTCCTACCTGGAAGATCTGCACACCACCTGCGCCGCACTCGCCCATGGCGTCGCACTTGATCGGGCCTGTCAGCCCATCGATCGGGCCGACGGAGCGGATGGCGGAAATCAAGGCTTCCCGATCGATTACGAGGCTACCGTCATCGCCTAACTCGCCCACTGCCATGATGGCGGCCGCGATCAGCTTGACGGAATCGTAGCTCTGGCCGTGGAAGGGGCCGAGGTCACCGGCGGCGACACCGTATTTCTCCATGAACTTGACGTCGAACTCGGCGTTCATATCTTCTGCCTCGGCTCCGGCGACAAAGGAGACGTAGGCGCCCTCGGCGGCTGGGCCGGCCGTGTCGAGATACTGCTGCGTGTAGGCGCCGTCTACGCTCATGAAGAGCGCATTTTCGAGCCCGGGTGTCTCGGTCATCTGCTGGGCGATCAGGCCCGCTTCGGTCGAGTAGCCGGCAAAGAAGATACCCTCCGGCGCGTCCGCGCCTACTTTGGCCAGCATGGCGCGAAAGTCTGTGTCCCCGACCTGTGCGCCTTCAAAGCTGGTAACCTCGCCACCGATTTCCAGCAGATGGTTTTGGAAAATTTCAGCCAGGCCCTTGCCGTAGTCGGAGTTGTCGTGGACGACCGCGAACTTGGAAAGGCCCAGTTCATTGACGACAAAGTTGGCGTCGGTTACGCCCTGCAGGGCGTCGCTCAGCGCGACGCGGTTGCAGACATCGCAGTCGTCCGAAGTAATGTCAGGATTGGTGGCGCTGGGGCTGACGAAGGGGATGCGCGCCTCCTGCAGGATCGGCATCAGCCCGAACGTTTCGCCGGAACAGGTACCGCCCGACACGGCGACGATCGATTCATCGGCGGCAAATTTGTTGCCCACGTTGGTGCCCTGCGCGCCGTCGCAAGCGCCGTCCTCACTTACCAGCTCGAACATGAAGCCCTCAAAGCCGCCCATCGCGTTGAGATCGTCGATGGCGATCTCGGCGCCGTACTGAATGTCCTTGCCCGGGTCCGGAATCGGCCCTGTCAGGGCGAAGGAGCCGCCGATGCGAATCATTCCGCCCGCGGGAATGACAACCTTCCCGCTCATATCCGCGGGCGCGTCCTCCACCGGTTCGCCGGCCGTGGGCGCTTCGTCGGCCGGGGGACCGGCACCGCAGGCGGCGAGCGCGAGGACCGCAACCAGGATCAAACCGAGAACTGTGAAAGATTTGGACATGGGAACCTCCTTTGTATTGAACGTGGTCCGCCGGCTGACATAGTTCCGCGCATACGCATCCACCCCGTCTACAAGGAACCTGCAGACAGTCCCCCCCGGTTCCGGTCGGACGTCCGCATTCAACGGGCTTTGGCGCGCACGGTCAGGAGCCGGCGCTCATTGAGGCAGGTCGTCCTCGTCAGCCGGTCTCCAGGTCACGCAGGGCTGCGGTCACCTCCCCCCAATGGTCAAAATGCGCAATCAGCGGGGCCGCTATCTTCTGCAAGAATAGCACACCAATGCATCATTTATATGTCAATTGGCGCCGTTGTTGTGCCAGAATTGTGTCAATTTGCCTGTGAGCGGTGATTTCCGGCCATTTCTGTTGGATGCAGCGGAGTGAAGAGAGATGGACGCATTGGTTTTGACCGGCCGCCACCGTTCTCATTTCCGAGGGCGCATCTTGATCAGAAGGATAGTCGGGACGACGACAAGCACGATCGCCACGACCGACGCAATCTTCTCGGCATTTGAGAGCGGGCCGTCCCACATCATGCCGACGAAGAGAACGCCGACCGCGGCGCCCACCAACAGACTGGGAATTGCGTTGTTGGACATGATGTTCCTCCCAGCTTCCTCCGCACAGTCCGGCCGCCCCCCGTTCCACTGGGGGGAACCATGACGCGAGTCAGGAAACCCCGGGTACACGCTCGATCGAGCGCACAGGGGGCTGGCCGGCGCAAAGCATTGCGTCCGTTTGCTTGAGCAGGCGGCGCATTTCGAGCGGGCGGGCGTCGATCATGACGGGCAGAGCCGGGCGTGCGCGGCGTCGTGCGTGACGATGCAGCCGGCTTCTCGGTGGTGGCTGTCGGCGCCGTCGCCATGGCCGCTGTCGGTGTCGCGGCGGCGGTTCGCTCTGTGGGCGCTAATTGGGAGAGGACGCGTTGCCTCCATCGGTTCCGTAGTGCGGAGTTATGCGGTAGATTTTGCCGTCGGCGTAGCCTGAGGCGTAGAGCGTTCCGTCCTCGCCGGCGCCGATGCTGCTGATGGGGACGCCGAGCGAGAGGATTGGCACCGTCAGCCAGGCGCCCGCCCTGTGTTGCAGCTGCCAGACGGTTCCCCGGCAGAAATCGGCATAGTAAAAGGCGTTGTCAACCACTGCGCCGCCAACGACGGCGCAGCCGTCGGCGCGTGAAAAGTGGGCGACCGGAGACGTAAAGTCGCTCGGATTGCCCTTATGGCCCGACGGCGCGTAGCGCAACCATCCTTCGTAGAAAGGCCATCCATAGTTTCGACCTGCCGGGCTGCCGGCCGGGTGGAAGTTGATCTCTTCGGTCGTGTTCTGGCCGGTATCAGGGATGTAGAGGTGGCCGGTGTTGTGGTCGAAAGCGATGCCCCATGGATTGCGCAGGCCGAGCGCCCAGATTTCGGGGGCAAAGCCGGGCGTGGACACGAATGGATTGTCGGGCGGGATGGCGTAAGGTCCGACGCCGGACGCAACATCGATGCGCAGAATTTTTCCCAGCAATTTGCCGGAATCCTGCGCGTCTTGCGACAGGTCCGGCGGACTGGTCAGTTTGCCG
>WTHE01000171.1 GCA_011523315.1 Candidatus Binatota bacterium | reverse complement strand
GCCGCTATTATCAGGACACCCTCGACCTCGTCATCCGCTCCGAACAGCTCGGCTTTGACGCGGTCTGGCTGGGCGAGGAGCACTTCTACTCGTTCGGCATCTGTCCCAGCCCCCAGCTGTTTCTGACCGCCCTGGCCCGCGAGACCACGACCCTGCGGCTGGGCACCGCCATCAGCCTGCTGCCGTTCGAGAACCCGCTGCGCAAGGCTGAGGACTTCGCCATGCTCGACCTCCTGAGCAACGGCCGGCTCGACTTCGGGGCCGGCCGTGGAGGTATTCCCAAACATTTTGAGGGCTTCTGCATTGAGCCACAGGAGAGCCGAGCGCGCTACGAAGAAGCCCTGGACATCATCCGGCGGGCCTGGACCCAGGAGCGCTTTTCCTACCAGGGTCAGTTCTGGCAGGTCCCGGAGCTGGCGGTATCGCCCAAGCCGGTCCAAAAGCCTCATCCACCGATCTATCGCGGCACGCTGAGCCTGGAGTCGTTTGAGACCGCCGGGCGGCTGGGCGACAACGCCTTTGTCGTGCCGTGGCTGTCGGCGCCCCATCCCGAGGTGCGGCGGCGGGTCGAGCGCTACCGGGCGCTGCTCAAAGAGCACGGCCACACCGGACAGCAGGAGACCTTTATCTTTTTCCTGTTCGTGGACCCCGACCGCCAGCAGGCCCTGGCCGAGGCCCAAGCCTGCACCCGCAACTATATCGACCTGATCTTCTCGTTTATTACGCCCGAGACCATAGCCCAGCTCTTTCCGGGCGATCCGACCCGAGGCTTTTTCGAGTATGTCCAGTCCATGACCGACAATCTGGAGGAACGGGCGATCGTGGGCAACCCGTCCGACTGCCGACGGCGGCTGGGGGAGCTGCGGGACGAGTTCGGCATCGAGCAGGTGGCCTTCTACATGCACGCCGGGGCACGGGATCCAGCTCGGGCCAGGCGTGGGCTGGAAGTCTTCGCCCAGGAAGTGATGCCGGAGTTTGCCTAGCGGGCGTTGGGCACTGCGGGAACGGTGTCTGCCGTGTTGCGGACGAGGCGGCTATGAGTTCGATGGCCCCACCTTTTTCAAGGTCATGGTCGAAATCTCCCGGGGAGACCCGGGGACCGGCCTGACCACAAGGAGACACCATGGCTTCAGTACACCACCGGGTCATCAGGACGAATGGCATCAACATGCATATCGCAGAGCAGGGTCAAGGGCCGCTGGTCCTGCTGTGTCACGGCTTCCCCGAGCTGTGGTACTCCTGGCGCCATCAATTGCCGGCCCTCGCTGCGGCGGGCTACCACGTGGTCGCCCCTGACCAGCGTGGCTACGGGCAAACCGACAGCCCCGACGAGATCGGAGCCTATAGCCTCCTCCACGCAACCGGGGATATGGTCGGCCTCGTCCAGGCCTTGGGCGAGGAACAGGCGGTCATTATCGGACACGACTGGGGTGCACCGGTGGCCTGGTTTTGTAGCTTGTTGCGGCCCGACCTCTTTCATGCCCTGGGGCTCCTCAGTGTGCCCTATTTCCCGCGCGCCGATAGCCCGCCCTCAGAGGCGATGCGGCTCGTTGCGGGGGAGCAGCAATTTTATCAGCAATACTTTCAGGAACCGGGGAAGGCCGAGGCCGAGTTTGAGGCGGATGTACGGACGAGCCTGCTCAAGTTTCTCTACTCGAACTCAGGAGACGCGCGGCCGGAGCAGCGCTGGCAGTTTGTCTTCGGGAAGGATGCGCACTGCCTCGACAGTGCCACCGTCCCCGAGAGGCTGCCGCCGTGGTTGACGCCCCAGGACCTCGACATCTTCACCCAGGCGTTTGAGCGCACGGGGTTCCGCGGCGGGCTGAATTGGTATCGGAATGCTGACCGCACGTGGGAGTTGACGCCGTTTCTGCGGGGCGCGAAGCTCCGGCAGCCGGCGCTGTTCATCGCTGGGGAGCATGATACGCTCATGACCCTCAACCGCCCGGCCATCGACACCCTCGAAGACGTGATGCCCAAGCTGAGGAAAAAGGTAGTGCTGCCAGGGGCCGGCCATTGGATTCAGCAGGAACGCCCGACGGAGGTCAATGGATTGCTCCTCGAGTTCTTGGCCGGCTTGGACACCTGACCCCGCCCCGTCCCCATGGGCAAGAGATTGGCCTGACCGTGGCTACGGCTGACGTGGGGCAACCGGCGGGCTAATTCCCTCGGCCAGGGCAGGGTGAAGATGAATGACTCCCATGTTGTCGCGCTGGTCTATAAGGTCGAGTGCGGTCAGTCGGTTTGTTACCAGGAAGCGGAGCCACCTCGACCGCGATACATTTCCCCAGCACCGCAAAATCAAGCTGCCGGCCGTTCTCCAGGAACGGATCGCGGCCCAAGAGGCGCCGGCTGTGTAGAAAGAACAGAATCGGCAAAGTGCGAACACAGCCGAACAAAAGAGAGGCGATCATGATACACGACAGGCCCGAGGACATCCGCATAGAGAAAAATCTGTTCATCCCGCTGAGTGACGGGGTCTCCCTCGCCGCAGACCTCTACGCCCCCCACGGCGAGGGACCCTTCCCCACACTCATCAGCTACTACCCGTATCACAAGGACGACCTGATCGGCGCGATGCTTGAATACCCCCGCCGTTACTTTGCGGCTCACGGCTACGCTCACCTGCTGGTGGACTTGCGCGGCCTGGGCAACTCCGCGGGCGTGGCCTGGGAGACGCTCGATGCCCGGGAAGCGGAGGATGGGGCGGAGATCGTGGAATGGGCGGCGCGCCAGACCTGGTGCGACGGCAACGTGGGGATGTGGGGCTTGTCCTATGGGGGAGTCACCACCCTCCAGACCGCTTCCCGGCGCCCCCCGCACCTGAAGGCCATCGTTCCGATTGAAACCCTCACGGATATCTACCATGAACTCCTGTGTCGCTTCGACTGCCTGCCCTGGTACGGCAACTGGGGCACCTGGATGGTCGGGATGAACCTGATGCCTCCCGGCTATCAGGACGCCCAAGGACGCTGGTATGAGGTCTGGAAGGAGCGGCTGGAAACAGGCTACCCGCACATTTTCGCCGCGCATGACCGCCCGACGTTTGAAGAATACTGGCAATCGAGAGTCATCCCGGTGGAAAACATTACCGTCCCGACCTTCTTGATTGGCGGTTGGCGCGACGTCTTACCCGACAGCATGTTCAAAATCTACGAAGCGATCTCCGCGCCCAAGAAGCTCGTCATGGGGCCCTGGACGCATATCCTGCCCGACCTCTATCCCTTTGAGCCGTGGGATTACCTGCACGAGATGAAGCGCTGGTGGGACTACTGGCTCAAGGGAGAGCAGAACGAGGTGCTGGATGAACCCCCGGTGACCCTGTTCGTGCAGGGCAGGAACACCTGGAGGCATGAGCGCGACTGGCCGATTCAACGCAGCGGGGAGCGCCGGCTTTCCCTGTCCGACGGCAGGACCCTGACACACGGGACGCCTCAGCAAGAGGGCAGCGACCCCTACCGGGCCAATCCCACCGTGGGCGCCATGGCCGGCCTCTTTGACGGCGTCGGTCTGGGCATCGGCACTCCCCTGGACCAGGGGCCGGATGACCTGCAATCCCTGGCGTATACCACGGAACCCTTGGCCGAGGACGTGGAAGTCACAGGAGTCCCGGAGGCGGTCCTGTCCGTGGCGCTGGAGAGCGGTGACGACGTGAACCTCGTTGTCAAGCTGAATGACGTGGGGCCGGATGGCAGTTCCACGCTGATCACGCTCGGTTCCATCAAGGGCAGCACCTATTTCTCGGACGAACACCCCGCGCCCCTGAAAACCGGACAGGTGTACCAGTTCCGTATTCCGCTCTTCAACACCTCGTACCAGGTGCCGAAAGGGCATCGACTGCGGGTGAGCGTCTCCTGTTCCGACTTTCCCCGGCTGTGGCCCACTCCCACCAATCCGGAGATTCGCCTGTTTTTCGGCGGCTCGCACGATTCGACTCTCCGCCTCCCCGTCGTGCCGCCGGCCGCCGACCCAGTGCCGGAGCCTGAAATCCGTCGTCCCGACCCCACGGTCAACCGTGTCCCGCTTGCCACCGAAGGTGCGCCCCGCTGGAAAATCGAACAGGACTTGATCGCCGGGAAACTGGCGGTGACGACCGGCGCGCGGCAGCACATGACGATCCCCAGCGGCGGAAAAATGCTGATAGACACGACGATTACGGCGAGCGTCAGCGCCGACCGGCCGGACAACGCCAAACTCGAAGGTCAGGGCGTCGTTCGCCTCGAACTCCCGGCGACGGGGCTGGTTGAGGTCGAAAGCCAGACCCTGCTTACCCGGACGCGGATGCTGCTGGCGGGCAAGGTGACGGTGAATGGTCAGCTGTTCTTTGAGAAGCGCTGGCAGAGGTAAGGACAGGACAAACACACTGGGGGAAAGGACACGGCCCGACCTCCGGCCCGGCGCACCGGCTACGCCTCATCAAACCGTCTATGCTTTCTTCCTCTGGCTTGCTACGC
>WTHE01000752.1 GCA_011523315.1 Candidatus Binatota bacterium | reverse complement strand
CCAATTGCACTATCAAGTGTCGCACGGCTAACCCGCCTCGCCGCTACGCGCTGTCTCGGCGGTCCATGCCGCCAGGTCATCCAGACAGATGCGCTCTGCTTGTGGAATCTCGCAGGCCTCTACGGACATCACACGGCGGGCTTCTTTTGCGCCATAGGCGGCGTCCAACTTGTTCAGGTAATCGGACAGCGCGACAGTGGCGGCATCGACCTGGGCCGACGCCGGTCTGCGGAAGGCGTTGGCCAAGCTGCGAGGCTGGCGGCTACCGGCCTCGACTAGCATCAGGTCGGCGCAGGTGTAAGGCGCGGTGGAGCCGAGCTTGGCGCCCGGTGATACGGTAGCGATTAGATGCACGAGGTGCTCTACTACCTGGCCAGCAAGTGTCTTGTCGGCGCTCTCCCAATCGTCGGCGGTGCAGCCCTCCAGGTTGGACACCAGTCCCGGCACGTCCACGACCACATAGCCGTAGAACAGCCCGGCGGTCAGCTCCATGTCGCCGATGTGGGCCGCGCCGGCGTCTTCGTCCTTGTGCTGGAGATCGTCCACGACCGAGAAATAGTCGCTCTCGCTCTCCTCCCGGTGCACGGTGAAGGCGTGGGCGACATGCACGGCAGCATCAATGTTGGCTCCGGGGTCGGAGGTGACCATCCGACCGAACAGCGCACCCTCCAGCCCTCCGGGCAGCCTGGCGCTGTCCCGAAAAGCCGCAAAGTTTCTGCCCTCTCCTCGGCGTGTGTTGAAGAGGTCGTCGGCAGCCTTTTTGGCGGCATCGGCGTCCTGGGGATGTTCGGCGCAGATAGCGGCGGCTTTTTCCCGCAGATATTCCACCTCCGGGAGACCCAGGAGCAGGGGTTGACGACCAGTTTCGGCTGTTCCGCTACTGCCATAGACACCGACATTGAAGGCGCTTTCTACTGTGTCCAAGACGGCTTGGTCAATGTCGCCAGCCTCCCGAAGTGGCTGGGTGACTTTGCGTTCAACCACATTGCGGGAGCGGATGGCTGCTATCGAGTCCGGGATATTATGGAGAGCGAACTCGTCCTGAGCGACGCGCCAGTGTCGCTTCAGGCACTGCGACGAAATGCGGGTTCGGACGGCGTCGCCGAACTGCATTCGCTTGGCGAGGCCACCGTCATCCCGGTTCAGTAGCGCCGCCGGGTAAGAGTGCAGGCTGTGGATTTGCAGGAATCTTGGTGTGGTCATGTGGTGTCTCCCTTTCTAGGTGTCGTTTGATTGTGCCGCCCGCCGCTGTGTCTGGTAATAGTTACGGGCAATGCGCCTGCGGGACATCTCGGCAGCATCTTCGTCGTAGTTGTCGTTGAGGATGAACTGCGCCATCTCCCGCCAGTTGAAGGATACGCCGGCGGCGGCCAGCATCCGAAACATCCGTGCCAACAGTGTCCGTAAAATCGGACCCCGCGCTGTTAGCAGACGATTGAGGCGCGACTCGCTGTAGAAGGCGGTTTGTCTGGTTGTTTCGTCGCCGAGGAACAGTGCGCGGCCAACCGGCATGAGTCCGTTGTGGGCAGAACGGCTGGCATTGTCCTCGCCACCGGTCGGCGTCATCAGGGCGATGCCGTGCAGAATGAGCGCCCATTTGCTTTCCAGGACGGTTCCTCTGCCCAGTAGCTCGTTCTCCGCCATCAGTCGCCAGAACACAGCTGGACCGGGAGCGTCCACGTCCATCCGTCTTAGCTCGGCGAGATCGCCGCGGCGAAAACCGCTACGCGCCATCTGTCCGGCTATCGACACAGCGGTGTCACCCCGGTTGGGGGATGGGATTGGTGCCTCGGGTGCTTCCGGTGCGGGTGTACTAGCTGTCATCCTCATCTCCCTCTTCAGTGAATAGGAATGGCAATCCCTGGTTGCCGCGCAACCGTCCCTCGAACAGCCCCTCAGCGGCGACACGCGCCCGATACCGTTGAATGGCCGGACACGAGAGGGCGTCCTCGGCAGCGTGTAAGATTCTCCGCGCGGCGGCAACAACCACATTCAGCAGCCATTCGTTCTGAATACTGCCACGCGCACTTTCATCGGCCTCAAACTCGGTTTGCAGGTCATCGAAGAAACGAGCGTCGACGATGGCATCCAACTGGTTCAACCAGGGACGGGACAGTTTGCGGTGTTCCGGGCTGATCTTGTCGCTGTCACCCCGTGCTGCAAACGTCTGTATCGCATGGCTGAGGATGCGCTGCACCGTGCCGACCCGTTCAATCCTTGCCTGGGCAATGTCGCCCAAGTCCTGCGTCCGTGCACGATGCAGCAGGGCCATTTTGGTCTTGCGCTTGATGGGAATCGTGCGTTCGTAGTAGCCCTCCGTCTTACCCTGGCCGCGAACCATTGCTCGCGCTACGAGTTGCATTGTCTCGGCAGAACCCTGCTCGGCATGTGTCGGTCGTAGCAGGGTGGGCCGTTCCCAATCCGGCGAAGTCAGGTAATCCGCCACGCGCTTGTAGGTAAAACCGCCGGTCGCCAAAGTCAGAGACTTTTCGCCCTTGAGGTCAACCGGTGTCCACGGATCGCCCATTCGGCCTTTCATCTCTTTGGACTTGACGCGCGCGGCTTTGGAACTGGCCCTGATCCCTTGCACCTCTCCGTTGGCGTCGGACCCCAAACGGATACGTCGGCAGACCTCGATGTAGAAGGGATCTAGCTGCGAGACCAACAGGGCTTGTACTGAGGTGCCGTCCCATGGCAGTGTCCACAACAGAGCCGCGCCGTTGTCGGTCATCGGATAGGTGTCTAACATGGCCGACCGGTGCTCAAGAAGGGCCACAATGTCGCGCTTGACGTGAGCGCCCGGACCTCCCTCTGGTACGAGCGAGAACGCCGGACGGCTGCCCAGGCCACCGTTCATCCGCGAGATGCCGTAATTGCCGGCGCCACCGAAACCCTCCATCGTTTGCAAGGTAATCAGCGCAAATATCCAGTCGTCCACAGAGGCACGCTTGGCCACCGCGGCCTTCAGGTCGTGGTCCTTGGCGGTGACGAGCATGTCTAGCTCGTCGGGCGTCGTAACGGTGTTCTTGAATTCCTTCTCTTTATCTTTGGAGGAGGCCGGCGGCTGCATAAAGGCAGGTTTAGTAATGTCTTCCACGACAAGCTGCCACGGCTCGTCGTCGGAATAGTCTGAAGTCAATCCGCGTATCAGGTCTGCCCACTCCGTCGCATTCTCCGGCGGTTCGCTAACACTAGCCTGGACCATAGCCATTGCGCCTAACTGCACCAAAAAGGCGTGCCAGGCGTGACGCTGATGGGGCCGCAGCGCCGGAAACGTTTTGACCTCGTCCCTCATCAGCGCTGCGAACACCTCCGGGAGGGATGCCGAACGTCCCTCATCCGCCACTGTCATCCGTACAAGCCCTTCCGTTATGATGTTGAACATGTCTTATGGTTCCTCTCTGCTCATTTCTCGCGCCGACCAGATAGCCGAAAGAAGACTAAAGCGAAAAAGTTGACACCGGGCATTGCGGGATATATCGTATGGTCAATTCGCTCATGCGAAGGTGGATGGTTTGTCCATTGGGGGAACTCCTTTCTGGGGCTCCCCTTTTTCATAAAAACTGCTTCCCATAGATGCTGTCTCCTCGCCTGTCGTACTTCTCCTGCAAGATTTCTATGATCTCTTTGGTGAACGCGCCAAGCTCTCGCCTGAGGAAGCCATTCTCTGCAAGAATTTCGGATCGGGATGGGTTGACTATTAAGTCGGCTAACTGAAGCCCCGCGGTATTGGCACTCTTGGGTTTCACCTTGAGCTCACGGCTCGTCAACAAACGTTGAAGCTCTTCAGGTTTCAAGCGATCCGTGCCAGCTCCCCACAACTGGCGGAATTCCTTCTTCAGTCTCCGGTCCTCTTTGCCTCCGCGGCTCTCCGCCATGACATCTCCGGTCGAGTGAAGCTGGCGCATCAGAAAACAGAAACGTTCCAGAAGGATCTCCATGCAGGAGTGATAGGGATCTCGGCTCCAAGCCCCGTAACGCTGCACGTGCCTTTCCTTGTCCAGGCATACCGTGATGACAACATACTCCCACTCCCTCAGGCGTTGTAATATCTCTATGCCAAAGGCGGTGTTGACGCGGGAGTCACGAAGAGATTGAAAAGCACCTCTCCGGTTCATGATATCCGATCTATGCAAAATGACCGGTTCGTCAGGATGAGAATCGAAGTACGTCGCTTTGAGCGACTCCATTTCAGGATGCACTTTATTCTGGACGTGCTCCAGGTCAATGACCACGCCTGTCAAGGCCAGAAATCTGCTGTTCGGGTCTCCCGTATAATTCAAATCCGAGTTTCCACTCTCATCCACATACATCCGATATTTGGTCACGCCGCCCCCACCTCCGATTTTTCAGCAATCATTTGACTCTTAATCATGGTGGGTAGTACAAAGATTAAAGTGAATAGTAGATCGTCGGCCTACTCTTGTCAAATTCGCTATCGCACTGCCTCATTCCTC
>WTHE01000240.1 GCA_011523315.1 Candidatus Binatota bacterium | reverse complement strand
GATCCTTGGCGCGGTGGGCCCCAACTATGGTCCGGCCAGCGTCGAAAAAGTCGCCATCAATGCGGTCATGGCCGGCTGCCATGCGAGCTTCTTTCCGGTGGTTGTGGCTGCGGTGGAAGCCATATGCGAGGAGCAGTTTGCCCTGCACGCGATCAACGTCACCACCTTCTCGGCCACGCCGCTGACGATCATCAACGGCCCGATCCGTCGCCAGATCGGGGTCAACTGCGGTCATAACGCCCTGGGCCACGGCTTTCGGGCCAACGCCACCATCGGCCGGGCGATTCGTCTGATTATCCTCAATATCGGCGGCGCCAAGCCGCAGGAAATCTGCAAAGCCACCCTCGGCCATCCCGCCCAGTTCACCTTCTGTGTGGGCGAGGACGAGGAGGAGAGTCCCTGGGAGCCGCTGCACGTCGAGCGCGGCTTTCGGCCCGAGCAGAGCACGGTGACCCTGTTTGGCGGGCACTCGCCGTTTCAGATCAGCGACCACGCCAGCCGCACGGCCGAACAGCTGGCCCTGTCCCTGGGCTGGACCATGACCTCGGTCTGGAACCACAAGAACTTCCCGGTTTTTTCCGATACTGCCCTGATTCTGGGACCGGAGCACGCCAAGACCTTTGCCCAGGACGGCTGGTCAAAAGACGACATTCGGCAGTTTCTGTTCGAGAAGATCCGCCGCCCATACCGCGAACTCCAGCCTGGGGTCAACGGCGGCGAGGGCGCCGGTGTCAGCATGCTCAGGGGGGTCAACGCCGACAAACAGCCACCGACCGACGACACCCTGTATCCCAAGTTCCCCAAGCCCGAGAGCATCCTCATCCTTGTCGCCGGCGGCACGGCCGGCCGGTTTTCCGCAGCCGTGCCCGGTCTGGTGCGCGGCAGCTCGGGCAGTACCATCACCACAAAAGCAATTCAGCCTGCATAAGGAGGAACGCATGACACGTTTACTGGATCCGACCTCTCAGGTCGAACGCAAGAGCCTCGATTTTGCCCCACGGCTGGAGAGCCTGGCCGGGACAACGATCGGCCTGCTCGATATCAACAAGGCCAAGGGCGAGTTTTTCCTGGACCGTCTCGAAGAAGTCCTGGTTCAGCAATACGGGGTCAAAGAGGTCTTGCGCCGCCGCAAGGTGACCCCGGGCCGCACCGTTCCGGTTGAGGTCAAACAGGAGTTGCTGGAGAGATGTGACGCGGTGATCGAAGCCCTCAGTGATTGAGGGGCCTGCATTTCGTGCAGTTCGCACGATGTGGTGGGTTTTGAAGAACACGGCATCCCGACCGCCAACGTTGCTACAACCGAGTTCATGACCGCCGCCCACGCCCAGTGTACGGCCCTGGGGCTGCCCCAGTACGAGCCCGTCCTGGTGCCGCATCCGATTCAGCCCAAGCTGCCGGAAGAGGTGCGCGGGCTGGTGGACGGCGTGGTTGATCAGATTGTGGCCAAGCTGCTGCGAGCCAAGGAGCAGCAGGCAGCCTGACCGCGCCGACCGAGAGCGACCGATGCCGAGTGTTATCGCCACCGGCCTGGCCTTTCCCGAAGGCCCGGTGTGGGCGGCCGACGGCAGCCTGTACGTCACCGAGATTGGGGCCGGCCAGATCCGGCACATTGCTCCTGACGGCGGGCTGTCGGTGTTTGCCACACCGGGCGGCGGGCCGAACGGCGCGGCCCGCGGACCCGACGGCGCCCTGTATGTGACGAACAACGGCGGCTTTGCGTGGCACAACGGCCTGCCGGTCGGACCGGCCGCAGACTATGAAACCGGCCGAATCGAACGCATTGAGCCCGACGGCACGGTCCGGCGGCTGTATACCGAGTGTGCCGGGACGCGGCTCAGCGCCCCCAACGACCTGGTCTTTGACGACCAGGGCAATTTCTACTTTACCGACCCGATTCAGCGCGACCCGGCCCGCCGCGAGCCCCTCAACCGGCCGACTGCTCGGCCCGGACGGGTCTACTATGCCAGTCCTGACGGCGGCTTCATCCGGCGGGTGGCCGGCCCCCTCCAGCATCCGAACGGAATCGGCCTCAGCCCGGACGGCAGGACGCTGCTGGTGGCCGAAACCTTTGCTGCCGGGCTGTGCGCCTTCCCCATTCTCGGTCCCGGAGAGTTGGGCGAACAACGCCCGTTCGGCAGGCTGCCCAGCGGCTACCATCCCGACGGTTTCTGTGTGGATGAGGACGGCTATGTGCTGGTGTGTGGAGTGCTGGGAGGCGGTATTGTCGTCTTCGACCCGGACGGCCGGCAGATCGATGTCCTGGCCTGTGGGGACAAGGCCGTCACCAACGTCGCGTTTGGCGGACCGGACTACACGACGCTGTACATCACCGAGTCGGGCCTGGGCCGGGTAGTGACCCGAGCCTGGCCACGCCGGGGACTGGTGTTGTTTCCTGATCGGACGGCCTGAGCGGGCCTCAGCCGCGGACGCGCTTCATTTCTTCGGTCAGCGGGGCAATGGTTTCGGCGTCAAAATAGTCGTGCCAGCGGCAGATCTTGCCCTCGGCATTGAATGCAAACAGGCCGACCACCGGCAGTTTAACGGTGACATTGCCGACCACCCAGGTTTCGAGCCGCTCGTTCATGACCGTATCGCCGGCCGAGGTAGTATGCTTGATGTCCATCTTTTGCAGCAGGTTGTTGTCGCCCTCGATAAAACTGTCCAGCACCTGGCGCACCCCGGCGTGGCCGGTCACCGGCTTCCAGGGGATATTATGATAGTCCACATCGTCTGACAGATACTGGACGCTCTTGGCCAGCTCACCGTCTTCCAAAGACAGGCAGAAGTCGGTCACTTTCTTTTCGTTCTCGGCGCTCATAGGTTCCTCCTTCATCGCGTCGGGTGTCATTTGCCGTAGCTGTAGAAGCCCTGGCCGGCTTTGCGGCCCAGATAGCCGGCGGCCACATAGTTCCGCAGCAGGGGGCAGGGACGGTATTTGTCGTCGCCCAAGCCGTGGTGGAGCCGCTCCAGGACCGCCAGACAGGTGTCCAGCCCGATCAGATCGGCCAGGGCCAGCGGGCCCATGGGCTGGTTGGTGCCCAGCTTCATGCCCTGGTCGATATCTTCGACCCCGCCAACCCCTTCGTACAGGGCATAGATGGCCTCGTTGATCATGGGCAGCAGAATACGGTTGACAATGAACCCGGCGTAATCTTTGGCCAGGATCGTGGTCTTGCCCATCTGCTTGGCCAGGCTGTCAACGGTTGTGAGCGTTTCATCGGCCGTCACCAGACCGCGCACAATCTCCACCAGCTGCATCACCACCGGCGGGTTCATGAAGTGCATGCCGATGACCTTGTCAGGTTTAGTGGTGACCGCGCCGAGCTGGGTCAGCGAGATGGACGAGGTGTTGCTGGCCAGGATGGTCTCGGGCCGCGTCACCCGGCTCAGCTGTTCAAACAGGTCTTTTTTGATCGCATAGTCTTCCGGGGCGGCTTCGATGACCAGATCCACATCCCGCATATCGGCCAGATTGCTGGTGCCGCGCAGACGCTCCTGGATAGCCTGCTGTTCCTCGGCGGACAGCGTGCCGCGGTCGGTGAGACGGATCAGGTTGCGCTGGATGTTGGCCAGCGCGCGATCAACCAGATCGGTTGTCACATCGTACAGCAGGACCGAAAATCCGGACTGGGCGGCGACCTGTCCGATGCCGCTGCCCATCTGACCGGCACCGACAATACCGAGGGTGCGAATATCCATAACGTGTGCGACCTGTGAGACGGACGACCTAACCGCTGCCCTCTTCTCCGACCTGGTGCAGCCTGCCGTGGCTGCCGGTCTGGGAGCCGATCCACACCTGTCCGCCCTCGTAGAGTTCTTTTTTCCAGATCGGAACGCTTTCCTTGAGGGTATTGATGGCGTAGTGGCAGGCCTCAAAGGCCGCGTGACGGTGGCTTGAGGACACCGCAATGGCCACGCTGGCCTGACCGATATCGACACGGCCGAGGCGGTGGATCATGGCAATTTTGAGGACCGGCCAGCGCTCCAGGACCTGCTGGCCGATTTTGGTCATCTCTTTTTCGGCCATGCCCGGATAGCACTCGTACTCCAGACGGATGACCTGGCGGCCCTCGTTGGTATCGCGGGTGGTGCCTACAAAGCTGGCCATGGCTCCCGCGCCCGGGTCGGCCACAAAATCGCTCAGCTCCTGCATGTTGATCGGCTCTTGGGTGATCTTGGCTAAGATACGGGTTTCCGGCATAGTTCCCCCACTCACCGGCGGAATGAATGCAAGCTCGTCATCATCTCGAAGGCGGTAATCCCTGTCAACGTATTCCTGGGCCACGGCAAAGGCGACCGAGCGCTCAAGCTCGGCCAACTCTGGCCGCTCCTCGGCCAGCAGCTCCCACACCTGACCCACGCTGGCGCCGTCCGGAATCTCGCGGGTTTCCTCGGTTTTACCCAGCCGTTCGCGCAGCGAGGCAAAGTAGCGCAGCCTAATGCGCATGGCGCTCTCCT
>WTHE01000773.1 GCA_011523315.1 Candidatus Binatota bacterium | reverse complement strand
GGGTAGACCGCGTCTGGCGCTGCGGTGGCATACTCGGCATAGCCGCCATCATTGACCCAGGCCATGACCCGCTCGCCGACCCGCAGCGTACTGACCTCAGCGCCGACCCGAACGACCTGGCCGGCCACCTCCAGACCGGGCGTCAGCGGCAGCGGGAAGGCTGACGGATAGCGCCCCTGGCGTCGACCGAGGTCAGCATAGTTCACCCCGGCCGCAGCCACCTTGATCAGAACCTGCTCGTCTCCAACGGCCGGCTCAGCCACATCCTCATAGCGCAACACCTCGGGCCCGCCGAACTGATGAAAACGAATGGCTCGCATGACCCGTTGTGGACGCCGGAGACGGGGTCTTAAAATACGGCCAGCGGATTCACCGGCGAGGCGGTTCCCTTGACCAGCACCAGCGGGGCAATGACCGACAGAAACGTCCAGCGCGAGCGCTGGGCGCAGGCCTGGGCGACAGTCTCGAGGTCGCAGTTGTCGATCAGGTGCAGGCCCATGGCGACAATCGTGACGGCATGGATGGGCAGCAGCAGCTTTTCATAGCCGCTGGGCAGCACATCGCTGGCGCCGTCGCCAGCCATGGCGGCCACTTCGCGGGCGTGCAGCCACGGCAAACAGGCCGCCCCGAGCCCGGCCATGCCCTCGTTGAACGAGTCCCACGGCCCGGTGGCTTTCAGCCGCGCGTGGCGTCCTGTGCGGACAAACAGCACGTCCCCGCTCTCGACCCGAAAGCCGCCGGCCTGTTCGGCCTGGTCAAGATCGGCCGGGGTGATTTCTTCTCCGGGTTCGAGCCAGTCCTTGCCCTTCAGGCGAGGAATGTCGATCAGCACCCCCCGCGATACGATCCCGTCTTTGAGCGCGTCAATGGCGCCGTTCTGCGCGCCCTTGGCCCCGACATCCTCGGACGGATAGCCGTTATACATCTGGCCCTTGTGAAAGACGTGACACAGCGCGTCGAGGTGGGTGTTGGCCAGGCCGTGCGGGGCAATCGCAAAGTAGTCGGCGCTGTACGGAATCGGCGCGGCACTGCTCTCTTCTCTGGACCCGGTCTGCATCATCAGGTGCATCACCGGGGTCGGATTATCAGGACCGGGTTCGGTCGCCAGGGGCAGCGACATGGACACGGCCTGCCCGTCCTGGATGAGGGCCGCGGCCTGGGATCGCTTTTGCGGCGTAATATAGTTGAGCGCTCCCAGCTGGTCGTCCTGACCCCATTTGCCCCAGTTGCTGAGGCTGGTGAAAAACTCGTTGACTTGCGCTTCGCTCAGATCACGGTTGGCTGCCATAGCCGTCCCTCCTTTGGCCGGCATCATAGGCAGCGCCCGTCAGAGCTGTCAAGAAAAACAGGCTGGCCACCCGGCGGACGGCCGTGCTACACCTGGACGGGCTCTGAACACCGGCTGAGAAACGGAAGATGAATCTGCTGACTCGACTCACGGACGCGCTGGCCGCCCACGGATTGAACCTGATCGGCACGACGAGCCGGGCGGCCTACGAGGCGCTCGTGCCCACCACCTACGGCCTTGAGCCGCTCCTGCCGCAGACCCGCAGTGTTATTGTCATCGGCAACGGAGGGGGCGCTTTCTGGACCGGCTTCCGCCCCTATGCGGCCCGGCATACGGGCGATCCACACCCGCTGGATGACTACACGGTCGAAGTCGTCGAACGCAGCCTGACGCCGATTCTGGCAGCCTCGGGTGCGCGCTATCGGTATGCCTATCCGTTTCGTTTTTGGACCGAGCCGGTCTCGTTCATGCACCTGGCTCAGGCTGCGGGTCTGGCCGGGCCGAGCCGGCTGGGCATCATGCTTCACCCGGTCTACGGTCCGTGGCTGGCCCTGCGCGCCGCCGTGTTACTTGACCGAGACCTCCACCTCCCGCCCCCGGCGGCGGGCTTTGATCCCTGCCCTGACTGCGCTGACAAGCCCTGCGTCCAGGCCTGCCCGGCGGGTGCGATCAGCGCCGAGCGCGGCTGGGATATTCAGGGCTGCGTCGAATACCGGCTGACGGCCAGCCAGGACTGTGCGGACACGTGTCACGCCCGTTACCAGTGCGTGTACGGCCGGCAGCACCGCTATCCGCCCGACGCCCTGCGCTACCACCAGGCCCACAGCCTGGCCACCATGCGACACCATGAAGAGGAGGACGCTTAGCGCAGATAACGCTGCGGTGTCGCCCTTCGACTTCAGGCGCACTGCGCCCGACCTGATTAGGGGAAGGCTAGGATGTGTGTACTCTGTGCGGGAAAAATGACATACGATTTGTAGGCGCTACGCTCAGGAGAGAGACGCGCGGAAGCAGCTATGAGTGATCCCAGCCCGTTCGACACCTTGAAGTTTTCCACCCAGTTGCAAGAGGCGGGGTTCAGCCAGCGGCAGGCCGATGCCCTCACCAAGGGCCTTCAGGAAGCCCTGACCGCCACCGTGGCCACGAAGGCAGACCTTGCCCCCATCCAGGCCAGACTGGACCATGTTGCTACCAAGACCGATATCGCCGAGTTGCGGGCTGAGATAGCCGCTGCCTACAGGATGATGGCGGTGTTTGCCTTTACCTTCATTGGAACGATCATCGGCGCTACCATCGCTCTCATCCGTTACCTGGCTCCATAGCCGGGGCGAAAATTTTTCGCCCCTGCCTTTGACCTTTGCCATTTGCCCTTTGACTTTTGACTTCTTGCCTAGGCCTTGGCGCTCGGCCGCGCCGACACGGCTTCATGCCAGCGCGCCAGATTTTTCTGCTCCGGCGCAATGCCGATCTTCGACACCCGACCAAAATCAACCGCGCACAGGGCGGTAATATCGGCCACGCTGAAGCGTTCGCCGGCGACAAACTGCCGGTCGGCCAGGACCTCGTCGAGCCAGGCCAGGTTCTGGACGGCCCGCCGCTTGGCCACCTCGGCATACTCGGGGCACTGCTCAATGCGGCCCTTGAAAAATGCGTGATGTTGGCGGAACGAATCGGCAATCGGCAGCAGGAGTTCAAACTCCATGCGACGGTCCCACATGGCCACCACGGCCCGGTCGGTGGCGTCAACGCCCAGGAGCGGCAGCTCTGGCTGGATTTCTTCAAAATAGCGGCAGATGGCGGCGCTTTCGGCGATACAGGTGCCGTCGTCCAGCTCCAGAACCGGCACCGTACCCATGGGGTTTTTCTGCCGGAACTCGGCCTGACGGTTGACCGCATTCACAATATCGACTTCCTCGAACGGGACATCGAGCCCTTTTTCAGCCACAAAGATGCGAACCCGGCGCGGGTTGGGAGCGGCTTTGCTGTCGTGAACTTTCATACCATCCTCCTTGCTGAAGTCTGGGCTCAGCCTACACCAGCCAACACACCGGAGCTAGACGGGCGGACCGAGACCGCTTCCGTTTCCTTCCTGGACGGCATTTTGTCCTAACCAGGGCCAATCATGTTTATGCCTCCTGACAGATGGTAGTGTCTCACTTTGCATTTCGTTCTCCTCCGCGTTCGACACGCCCTTCCCTCCCGTCCGAGAGCTTTCGGTTATCATGGAGCGCCGCTCCTGCCTTAAGTGCGGAGGCTGGAGCGGGGGCACCCGGTCTACCAATTTTGGTGGCGACAGACAGCGGGCAATCTTGTAGAGGAGGCTGCAGTTCCCGTGCGCGCGTCCGTGTCGGGCACGGGTGCCGAGAGGAGAGCCTGATGCCCGAGAGGGAATGTGAGAGTGTGATCTGCTCCGTTGGCCATGGCCGGCGGTCTTCAGACTGTATAAGGCCATCCCCGTCATTTTCTGAAGCCCTTCCCGAATTGCGGGTGTACGAAGCGCCTGAGGTTGTGGACGAGGGCGCACGACGCGTTGACACACGAAAGCAGGAAACGGCACCATGAGCGACCAAGACGCCTTTGAACGCATCCTGGCGGCTTTACATGACACCACGCTCGACACTACCCAGTGGCCGGCCACCTCGGCCCTGATTGACGAGGCCTGCGGCATTCAGGGCAACGGTCTGATCGTCAGCGAAGGCCCGCCAGACGCCATCCGGGTCCTCTTCTTCGGGCTCTACTACCGGGGGCAGCAGCGTGAGGACTGGGAGCGGGAGTACCTCGACATTTACCACCCCATCGACGAACGCATGCCGCGTGCGCATCAACTGCCCAACGGTCGCTTAGTGCACGTCACCGACCTCTATACCGAACAGGAGTTGCAGACCTCGCCCACCTACGAGGCGTTGTCCCGGGCCAGTGCCCAGGATAGCTTGAATGTCCGCCTGGACGGGCTGGACGGCTCCACTATCGGCTGGAGCCTCCAGGATCCCATTACCCCGGATGGCTGGGCGTCCTCACAGCTCGCACTGATCAAGGGGCTGCTGCCCCATCTCCAGCAATTTGTCCGGGTCCAGCAGACGCTGGCCAAAGCCCAGGCGCTGGGCGCGTCGGCGACCGAGTTGTTCGACACCCCCCGTATCGGCGCCATCTACCTGGACCGGCACGGGCGGATCTTGGAAGCGAATGAC
>WTHE01000281.1:2399-4497 GCA_011523315.1 Candidatus Binatota bacterium | reverse complement strand
GCGCACAACTCGGCGACCGAAGAAAGTGCCGGGGCTGACGCCCGTGTCCGAAGCCACACCATCCCTCCCACCATAGCCGACGCTCCGTCGCCCAACCATCCCCGCCTGGCACACCTTGTCTTGCCCGATTCGGGGTGCTTTAACCAGCCACAAGGAGGACAGCCATGGCCAGGTTTGAAGACTACGCCGAGAGCTACAAACACGTGCGTATGGAACGGCGCAACGGGATTTTGCAGATGCAGCTGCACACCGACGGCGGGACGCTGCGCTGGGGAGAGAGCCCACACTCCGAGCTGGGACGCTGCTTTTACGATATCGGCAGTGACCCGGATAACAAGGTCATCATCATGACCGGAACGGAGGACAAGTTCATCGCCCGCTTTGCCCGAGAGGAGCGGTTGGATATGACCCCCCAGCGCTGGGACCATATTTATTGGGACGCCAAGAAACTGCTGATGAACCATCTCGATATCGAGGTGCCGATGATTGCCGCCGTCAATGGCCCGGCCACCATCCACGCCGAACTGGGCGTGTTGTGCGATATCGTGCTGGCGACCGAGGACAGTGTCTTCCAGGACGCGCCGCATTTTCCGAACGGCATCGTGCCGGGCGACGGCGTGCATGTGGTGTGGCCGCTGCTGCTGGGCATCAACCGGGGACGCTATTTCCTGCTGACCGGCCAAAAGCTGTCGGCTCAGGAAGCGCTGGACCTGGGGGTGGTGAACGAAGTCGTGCCCCGCGACCGCCTGCTGGCGCGGGCCTGGGAGCTGGCCGAGCAGATCGTTGACAAGCCGCCGCTGACCGTCCGCTATGCCCGGGTCGCCCTCACCCAGCAACTCAAGCGGCTGATGCTTGACAACCTCGGCTACGGTCTGTCCCTGGAAGGCTTGGGGGCCAACGATTATTGGCCGGGCGGGAAAAAGCGCTAGGCGCGGCTACTGAAACGGCGCGTCGTTGGTCTGGCCCAGCAGATACTTGCCCGACAGCTCCGCCACCCGGTCGGGATGGGCGTTAATGTGCAGCGGCATGGCCTGAAAATCACGATAGCGACGCTCAAAAGAGCCGCTCTCGCGCAGCCCGTTACCGCCCTGGACTCTGAGCAGCAGACGCATGGCGTCGTCACACAGCCGCAGGGCGACCATGCTGTAGTTCAGCTGGCGCAGATAATCGGCCTCAGTCGGACTTATTCCGGCTTCGATGCGGGCGTCGGTCTCGGCACAGCCGGTTTCGACCGCCGCCCGGGCGGCGGCAATCGAGGCGCCGGCCTGACCGATGTTCAACTGCACGGCCGGCCGCTCGGCGACTTTGACGCCAAAGATGGCGACCCGCTCGGCCAGCTCGGCACAGGCTTCCTCCAGCGCAGCGTTGGCCAGGCCAACCGCCTGGGCGCCCAGCCACAGGTCTGATACGGCAATCCAGTCTTCCCGGTAGCGCTGGGCAACAACGGGGGTCTGGGGATCACGGAAGGTGTAGCGAAAATCGAGCGGAAAGGGCCGCAGCAGGGAGACCGGAACCGAGACGGATTCATAGTTGATATGATCCGTGGCAGACGCCCGCAGGCTCATCGAGTTCCAGGTCGGATCGACCGACACCCCCGGGGCGTCGGTTCGGACCAGCGTGAAGCGCAGATCCGGCTTGCCCTTGGGCTGTGTCTCGCCACCGTCCAGCGCAAACAGACACGCCGCCCACTCACCGTAGCGCGAACCGGAGGCAAAACTGGCCCGACCGTTGATAATCACCCGGTCTCCGTCACGCCGGCCGTGGACGCTCGTCCCGGCTCCGGCCGGAAAACTGACCCATTCCCGGTCGTCCACAATCTGTCGCAACAGGTCTGCCGCCGCCGGTCCCATTTGGGCCACAATGAAGTGGAACACGCACAGATGATTCCACAGGCACCAGGCGGTTGAGGCGCAACGGGCGGCCACGGCCTCCAGCTCCCTGGCAATCTGGCCGATACTGGCCTCCACACCGCCGATGTTACGGGTGGCCGACAGGCGCATGACGTCGGTCTGTTTCAGAGCCCGAATCAAATCCGGGTCCACACTCCGGGTGCGGTCGGCCTGGGGGGCTTGTTCGGCAATGCGGGCGAGCAGGGGGG
>WTHE01000281.1:0-2299 GCA_011523315.1 Candidatus Binatota bacterium | reverse complement strand
GCTGCCGTCCGGGCGTGTTCCGTGCTACAGTTCCGGGCAAAGGAGGGGCGATCCATGCAAGACCTGTGCTTTTTGTCGATTGCAGAGTTGGCGCCGCAGATCCAGCGTCGCGAGGTGTCTCCGCTCGAAGTCACCCGCGCCTATCTGGATCGGATTCAGGCTGTTGACGGACAGCTGAACAGCTATATCAGCCTCACCGCCGAGCGCGCCCTGGAGGACGCCAAAGCCGCCGAAACAGCGATCCAGGCCGGGACATACCGTGGCCCGCTGCACGGCATCCCGCTGGCCCATAAAGATATTGTGGCCACCAAGGGGATCAAAACGACCTGCAGCTCACGGGTGTTGAAAGACGCCCTACCCGACTACGACGGCGCGGTGATTGAGCGTTTGCAGGCCGCAGGCTCGGTTCTGCTGGGCAAACTCAACATGAACGAGTTTGCAACGATCATCCCCAGTCCGCATTTTGGCCCGGTGAATAATCCGTGGAACCTGGAGCATAGTCCCGGCGGGTCGAGCAGCGGGTCGGGAGCAGCGGTGGCCGCGGGCCTGTGTGCCGGGTCGCTGGGGACGGATACCGGGGGCTCGATCCGCATTCCGGCCGCCTTTTGTGGAACGGTCGGCCTCAAGGCCAGCCATGGTCGGATCAGCCTGTACGGGGTAACGCCCCTGGCCTGGTCGCTCGACCATATCGGACCGCTGACCAGAACGGTCAAGGACGCGGCGCTCATGCTGCACGCCCTGGCCGGCTACGACAGGCGGGATGTCGTCTCAAGCCAGACGCCGGTTGTCGATTACACGGCAAAACTGACCGGGGAGGTCAGCGGCCTGCGCCTGGGAGTGCCGACCCGCTTTTTTCCCGACTCGACCGATCCCGAGGTCCAGAGCGCCTTTGAGCAGGCGGTCCAAGTCCTGGCCGGCCTGGGCGCCCGGATTGAAGACGTCGAGCTGCCCGCGCTTGACCGGGTGTGGCCCGACATCGCCGAGGTGCTGCTGAACGCCGAGGCCAATGTGTGGCACGAACCCTATCTGCAAAGCCAGGCCGACGACTACGGCCCCAAGGTGCGCCGTTTTCTCGAACGGGGCAAACCCACGCTGGCCACCGACTATGTCAAGGCCCGACACGCCCAGGCCCGCTTCCGCCAGGACATGCTGGACCGTTTTGGCCGGCTCGACGCGCTTTTAACTCCGGGTGAGCTGATTCCCGCCCCGCGCCATGACGCCCGCTCGGCGACGATCAAGGGCCGCGAGGTCAAGCTCATGTCGGCCCTGATCTCCGCCACCTGTCCGTTTAATGTGACGGGCCAGCCAGCTCTGAGTGTGCCGTGCGGTTTTACCCGTAGCGGACTGCCGCTGGCGCTACAGATTGTGGGCAAAGCGTTTGATGAGGCGACCGTATTACAGATCGGCCATGCCTACGAAGTCCACACCGACTGGCATACCCGACGGCCGACGCTCCCGGCCTGAGTGAGGCAGTGCGAGAGCGCTATATGAAGCGCAAGGCCGTTAAGGGAGATGTTGACTCATATTCAATGAGTCAATTATACCCCTGTTATGACAAAACGCCTCCAGGTTCTCTTTGATGAGGAAGAATATCGAGAGATTCAAGGTGCGGCCCAACGGCAGCGAATGACTGTGGCAGAATGGGTTCGCCAAGCGCTGCGCAAGGCGCGAAGCACTCATTCTGCCACAATCGATGCCAAGCTGCGCGCCATCACCGATGCGTCGCGGCACGAATTTCCAACAGCCGATATAGAGGTGATGCTGCGGGAGATCGAATCGGGGCGACGTCTCCCGTGATCTTCATCGACTCCAACGTGCCGATGTACTTGGTAGGCGCGCCACATCCGAACAAGGACCGCGCGCTTGCGTTGCTCGCGCAGTTAGTACGAGCCGGAGAACGACTCGTTACCGACGTGGAGGTCTACCAGGAACTCCTTCATCGGTACACGGCGATTCAGCGGCTGGATGCCATTGACGCCGCGTTCGAGAGCCTGGATGCGATTGCCGACGACATTCTGACCTTTGGCCTGTCTGAAATCCGTGCCGCCAGGGTGCTCATCGGCTGTGTGGATGGTCTGTCCGCACGGGACGCCTTGCACGTGGCCGTGATGCGCCAGGCCGGGATCAATCGCATCCTGAGCTTTGATAAGGGTTTCGACGCTTGCCCCGGCGTCGACCGCCTGGGTTGACCCTCCATCCTCCGAGTGGAACAGCGGTCGGACGTGCGTGCCTCGCAACGGCGGGTTCTTCTGCCCAAACCAGGGAGCCGAACGAAAGGCCGATGTACACACCTTACTCC
>WTHE01000345.1 GCA_011523315.1 Candidatus Binatota bacterium | reverse complement strand
GTGTAGTCCGGCGTTGGGATGCCCTCGGGCAAGTCCGCCCCGGCGGCATTGACCCAGGCCGTGTCGAGCCCGGCCCGCTTGGCACCCATGACATCGTCGTGCGGCGAGTCGCCCACGAACAGGGCATCTCGGGCGGCGACCTGGAGCAGCTCCAGGGTGTCGGTGAAAATCTTGGGGTGGGGTTTCCGCCAGCCGTGGTCGTCCGAAATGACGATCTGGTGGAAGTAGGGAGCGGCCCCGTCCCGGTCAACGATCAGCCGGGCGGTGGGTCCATGATCGAAATTCGAGACCAGGGCAACCGGATAGGCTGCATGGACACGCTTCAGAAACCGGATATGGGCGGCCGGAATCTCGGTCGCCTGGGCCAGCAGCCCCATATGGGTCAGCGACAGCTCCTGGGCCAGCCGTTGGGTCGCCTCGTCAGACGGATAGCCGACCCGGACCAGGGCCGACTCGAAGCGCTGCCGGGACGGGATCTCACGCATGTCACGAGCCCGACGCTCGGCAAATTCCCGATTGACCTCGGACAGGGCGGCAAAAAATTGCTCAAACGGCGCCGCCGTCACTTTCTCCTCAATCATCGCCCGCAGCCCGCCCATGGTCGACCGGGCGGTCTGTCCCTTCCAGGCGAACAGCGGCAAACGCTCGGCCTGAAACAGGGCGACCGTGCTGAACAGATCAAACAGGACGGCTCGATACGACTTCACACCCGCCTCTGGCTAGTGTTGAGAGGGGAGCTTGCTGGCGCGCTCGCCAATGGGGCGCCGACCGGCAAAGCCCTCGGACTGACGGTGAAAGTAGGCGACCTCTTTTTCGCCGTACTGCCAGCACAGATAGATCTCTTCCTCACCCACCCGGGCCGGAAAATCCACCAGACCCAACTCCAGATCCTTGAACACGCAGCCGTGCTGCTCAATGTCCTGGACAGCCTGGGCCATGTCTTCAAACAGCGGGGCCAGGGCGGGCCGCAGGCGCAGCAGCTCGGGGGTCGTCAGGTCGGGCAGGGATTCCTCCTGGCGTTCGTACAGCAGCCCGCTAATTTCCTCCCGAATCTGGATGCCGATGCGCTGCATCCGCTCCATAGTGAATTCAAGGTGCGGCAACAAGGTGTTGGCCTCTTCGAGACTGAACAGTCTGTCGTGTTTCATAACAGTGTTTCTAAGGTGAGCGACCCTATGCTTGTATCCAGTCTTTCCCCCTTGTGCAAGCAGAGGCCATGTAATATGGTTTTTTCCAGGCTGGTGCATACCAGCCCAGAATTGGAGGAGGCCTGATGGCAGACATTAGGATGCGTGCTGGCGAGGAACAAGAGGGGCAAGAACACGGAGTCGTCAGCTTTGAAGAAGATCTCGGAGAGGTCGTTGTCCCGACCGAACTCCCCATTCTTCCCCTGCGTGGGGTAGTGATTTTTCCCTCCGCCGTTGTTCCCCTGCTGATCTCCCGGAGTTCCTCTCTCAAACTGGTTGAAGACTGTCGCAACAAAGATAATCTCCTCGGCTTGGCCGCGCAAAAAAACCCCGAAGACGAGAACCCCGACGCCACCGGCCTGTTTTCCCGAGGCAGTGCCGGACGGATTCTGAAACTGCTCAAATACCCCGACGGCAGCGTGCGCATTCTGGTCCAGGGGCTGAAACGGATCGAGATCCGAGACTATCTGCAACACGAGCCATACCTGCGGGCCAGCGTGGCCCACCTCGACGATGTCGTCCCCCCGTCGGCCGATCTCGACGCGCGCCAGGCCCACCTCGTCAGCCAGTTTGCCAAGTTCGTGTCCCAAGTCCCCTACCTGCCGGACGAGTTGCAGGGCGTGGTCATGAACATCAAGGATCCGGGCCGGGCGGCCGACCTGATCGGCTCCAACCTCAACATTTCGGTCGACGAAAAGCAGGATCTGCTCAATACGCTCGATGTCAAGCAGCGCCTGGAAAAACTGTCAACGATCCTGAATCGGGAGGGCGAGCTGGTCGAACTCGGGCAGAAGATTCAGTCCCAGGTCCAGAGCGAGCTGAACAAGAACCAGAAGGAGTTTTATCTCCGCCAGCAGATGCGGGCGATCCAGAAAGAACTCGGCGAGGGCGACGCCAAGACCAACGAGATCGAGGACCTGCGCACGAAGATCGAAGAGGCCAAGATGCCCGAGGAGGCGCGCAAGGCTGCGGATAATGAGCTCGAACGGCTGCGCCTGATTCCTCCCGAATCGGCCGAGCACTCCATGGTCCGCACATATCTCGAATGGCTGGTCAACCTGCCCTGGGCAATAACCACGGACGACAATCTGGACATGCTCCACGCCCGCCAGGTGCTGGACGAGGATCACTACGACCTGGAAAAGATCAAGGACCGCATTCTCGAATACCTGGCCGTGCGCAAGCTGCGCCAGGACCCCAAAGGGCCGATCCTGTGTTTTGTCGGCCCGCCGGGTGTCGGTAAAACCTCGCTGGGGCGTTCCATCGCCCGGGCCATGGGTCGCAAGTTTGTCCGCCTGTCGCTGGGCGGCGTGCGCGACGAGGCCGAGATTCGGGGCCACCGCCGGACCTATATCGGGTCGCTGCCGGGCCGCATCGTTCAGTCGTTGCGGACCGCCGGGTCAAACAATCCCCTGTTCATGCTTGACGAGATCGACAAGCTGGGCATGGATTTTCGGGGCGATCCAGCCTCGGCCCTGCTTGAGGTGCTCGACCCGGAACAGAACTTTTCGTTTGCCGACCACTACCTGGAGGTGGCCTTCGACCTGTCCAAGGTCATGTTCATCACCACCGCCAACTATCTTGAGCCGGTGCCGCCGGCCCTGCGTGACCGCATGGAGATCATCGAGTTGGCCGGCTATACCGAAGAAGAGAAGCTGGAGATCGCCAAGCGTCATCTCATGCCCAAGCAGATCACCGAAAACGGCCTGACCACCGACCTGATTGAGTTTAGCGACGAGGCGCTGTTCAAGATCGCCCGGAGCTATACCCACGAGGCGGGCGTCCGCAACCTGGAGCGCGAGATCGGCAGCGTGTGCCGCAAAATCGCCCGAGCGGTGACAGAGGGACACACCGACAAGGCCACAATTTCCCCGGAAAAGGTGACCGACCTGCTCGGTCCCGAGAAATTCTTTCCCGAGGTGGCCGAGCGCACCCAGGATCCGGGAGTCGCTATCGGCCTGGCCTGGACGCCCAACGGCGGCGATATCCTGTTCATCGAAGCCACCCGCATGGCCGGCAAAAAGGGCCTGACCCTCACCGGCCAGTTGGGCGAGGTGATGAAGGAATCGGCTCAGGCCGCCCTGTCCTACGTCCGCTCCAAGGCCGACCGTCTGGGCGTGGCCCCGGACTTTTACGAGAATTGCGACCTGCACATCCATGTGCCGGCCGGCGCCATCCCCAAGGACGGACCCTCGGCCGGAATCACCATGGCCACGGCGCTGGCCTCCCTGCTGACCAGCCGACCGGTCAACCCGCATATCGCCATGACCGGCGAGATCACCCTGCGCGGCAAGGTCATGCCCATCGGCGGGGTCAAAGAGAAAACCCTGGCCGCGCGCAGGGCCGGGGTCAAAACGGTTATTCTGCCCAAACGAAACGAAAAAGATCTTGAGGACGTGCCTCCCAACGTCCGCGAGGAAATGGAGTTTCGTTTTGTCGAAAACATTGATGAGGTCTTGGACGTGGCCCTGTCCCAGCAGCCCATTCCGGTCGATACACCGGAGGCCGGCGTCCAGGCCCCGACCTCGTCCTGATCCGTGCCGGCGGAGCGCTGCTCCGCCGCACCTCCCATATTTCCTGTGATCACCCCCGTCAAAAAAGCGGTGATTCCGGCCGCTGGGCTCGGCACCCGTCTGCTGCCGGTCACCAAGGTCTTGGCCAAGGAACTGCTGCCCGTCGTTGATCGACCGGCCAGCCAGTACGTGGTTGAGGAGGCCAGCGCCGCCGGCATCACCCACATCATCTTTGTGGTCAGCCGCTCCAAAGACGACATCGGACGCTATTTTGCTCCCGACGCACGGCGGCTGGCCGACCGGGACACCGAGAACCGGCTGGCCGGTCTCGACGCCTTGCTCAGCCGCGTCAGTGTCAGCTGTGTGTACCAGGACGAGCCGCGCGGCCTGGGCCACGCCGTCTTATGCGCCCGGGAGGCCGTCGGCGACGAGCCCTGCCTCGTCATTCTGCCCGACGATCTGGGCCAGGCCGACCCGCCGCTGAGCGCCCAGCTGCTCCAGGTCTATGCACGAACCGGCAAAGGCGTGCTGGCCCTGGAGCAGATTCCGCGCCAGCACATTCATCGCTACGGCGTTATTGCCGGCCGTCAGGAAGCGCCCCGGACGTATGCCATTTCAGACCTGATCGAAAAACCTCCGCCCGGCACCGAGCCGTCCGATCTGGCCATTATCGGTCGCTATGTGCTGCCTCCCGAGATTTTTCCCATTCTGAGCCGCGTGCAAGCCGGGGCGGGTGGGGAAATCCAGCTGACGCACGGCCTGCCAGTACGTCAGCAGCCCCCCGGGACGTAGGGGTAGGGCCGTAACTGGCTGCGG
>WTHE01000605.1 GCA_011523315.1 Candidatus Binatota bacterium | reverse complement strand
GTGTCAGAGATTCTGAACCAGGTCCAAGAGGGAACATTACGGCCGAAACCCAAGGTTTTGTACGAGGTTGGTGAAGGGGTAAAGGTGGTGGATGGTCCTTTTCAGGATTTCACCGGTGTGGTTGAAGAGGTCAAGCCGGACAAAGGAAAACTACGGGTGCTGATCAGCATCTTCGGTCGCGCAACCCCGGTTGAACTCGATCTGGTGCAGGTCGAGAAAACCTAAAGAGGCACGGAAGCAATGGCAAAAAAGGTGATGACCGAAATCAAGCTGCAGATCCCGGCCGGCCAAGCGACCCCGAGTCCGCCTGTCGGGCCTGCGCTTGGCCAACGCGGGGTCAATATCATGGAGTTCTGCAAGGCGTTCAACGCCAAGACGCAGACGCAACAGGGGCTGCTGATCCCTGTCGTGATCACCGTCTATGCAGACCGCTCTTTTTCTTTTCTCACCAAGACCCCCCCCGCCTCCGTCCTGATCAAGAAAGCCATGGGGATTGAGAAGGGCTCCCAGGAACCGGCCAAAGATATCATCGGGTCTATCTCGCGGGCTCAGGTCGAAGAAATCGCCAAGACAAAGATGCCCGACCTGAACGCGAATGACATTGACGGAGCCCGAAAAATCATTGAAGGAACCGCCCGCAGCATGGGCGTCAGTGTGGTGGACTAAGATGGCAAAAAAAAGCAAGGGATACCGGGCCGCAGTCGAAAAGGTTGATCGCGAACAGCGCTACCCTCTGCCCCGGGCCGTTGCCCTGGTCAAGGAAACGGCCCGAGCGAAATTTGATGAAACGGTAGAGGTGGCGGTTCGACTCGGGGTTGATCCGCGTAAGGCCGACCAGAATGTGCGTGGCACGGTGGTCTTGCCGCACGGCACGGGAAAGTCGGTACGGGTGGCTGTCTTTGCCAAAGGAGACAAGGCCCGCGAAGCCGAAGAGGCGGGGGCCGATGTGGTCGGGGCTGAGGAGTTAGTCGCGCGTATTACCGATGAAGGCTGGCTCGAGTTTGACAAGGCGGTGGCCACGCCAGACACGATGAGCGTGGTCGGCCGGATCGGAAAAATCCTCGGACCCCGGGGCCTGATGCCCAACCCCAAAGTCGGGACGGTGACCGTGGAGGTTGGGCAGACCATTCAGGATCTGAAGGGCGGAAAGGTCGAGTATCGGGTCGATAAAGTCGGCAATATCCACGTCCCGGTCGGAAAGGCGTCGTTTAGCGAGCAACAGCTGCTCGAAAATACCAGCTCGCTGATCGAGGGGTTGGTTCGCGCCAAGCCGGCTTCCGCGCGGGGGACCTACCTCCAAAGCGTGTGCGTCAGTACCACCATGGGACCTGGCGTGCGGGTGGATCCTTCGACGGTCCAGCGCGGCTGAGTCCTGTCTCTCAAACTCAGAGTGGCTCGACACGACGGGAGAGCGAATCATTATGGAGCGTCACGAGAAAGAACAGGCTGTTGCCGACTTGCACGGGGTCTTCCGGGATGTACAGACCGCAGTCGTCGCCGAATATAAGGGCCTCAGCGTGGCTGAGTTAGACGCCTTGCGACGTGAGTTGAGAGAGGTCGGCGGGCGGTACCGGGTCGCAAAAAATAGTCTGGTGTCCTTGGCGGTCGAGGGAACGCCGTATCTCTCGCTCAAAGAACTGCTCACGGGCCAAAACGGTCTGGTGCTCGGCTATGGCGAGGCGGTTGACTTGGCCAAAGCCGTGACCCGCTACGCCAAAGAACATGAACAACTGACGATTAAAGGCGGCGTCACCGAGGGGCAGTTCCTGGACGCCGCCCAGATTGAAGCCCTGGCCAGCCTGCCGAGCCGGGATGCACTCCGGGCGCAACTGCTCGGTCTCCTGTCTCAGCCCGCCACACAACTGGCCGGCGTGCTGGCCGCTCCGGCCTCCCAACTGGCCCGCGTCCTCAACGCCAGGCAGGAGCAGGCCGACGCCCAAGCCTCACCACAAGCCAATGGAGCGGATGCCTAAGAGCATACCGTCAACGCGGAAAGGAGAAACGCATGGCTCTCAGCGTCGAAAAAATGGAAGAACTGGTCTCAACCCTGTCTGACCTGACCATTCTTGAAGTCTCGGACTTGGTCAAACAGTTGGAGGAAAAATGGGGCGTCAGCGCGGCCGCGCCGGTTGTTGTCGCCAGTGGTGGGGCGGCGGATGGCGACGCACCGGCTCAGGCTGAAGAGAAGACCGAATTTGATGTGGTCCTGACCGGTCCCGGTGAAAAGAAAATCCAGGTCATCAAAGTCGTTCGGGAAATCACCGGCCTGGGTCTCAAGGAGGCAAAGGAACTGGTGGATAACGCGCCAAAGCCGGTCAAGGAAGGGATTGCCAAAGACGAGGCTGAGGAACTCCTGAAGAAGATTGAAGAGGTCGGGGGCGTGGTTGAGCTGAAATAGGGGCGTGTACGCCAAAGGAGAAGAGTGGGAATGGCGTTGCAGCTGGCAGATAATTTTCGCTTCCGACGGGCGTTCAGCCAGATCGGCAAAATTATTGAGATTCCACACCTGTTGGAGATCCAACGGCACTCGTACGAGGAATTCCTGCAGCGGAACCCCAGCCCGGACGACCGTACCGAGTCCGGGCTGCAAGGGGTCTTTCGGTCGGTGTTTCCGATAAAGGACTTCAATGAAACCGCGTCGCTTGAATTTGTGAGCTATACGCTTGGAGAGCCGAAGTACACGGTCGAGGAATGCCACCAGCGCGGCATGACCTATGCCGCTCCCCTGAAGGTGACGATCCAGCTCGTGCTGTGGGATGTCGATCCGCGGGCGGAGGCCCGCACGATCAAAAACGTCAAAGAGCAAGAGGTCTATTTTGGTGAGATCCCGCTGATGACCTCGTATGGCACCTTCATGGTGAACGGGACCGAGCGGGTTATTGTGAGCCAGTTGCATCGCTCGCCCGGGGTCTTCTTCGACCATGACAAGGGCAAGACCCACGCCAGTGGGAAACTGCTCTATTCGGCCCGGATCATTCCCTACCGGGGGTCGTGGATCGACTTTGAATTCGATCCGCGCGATATCCTGTATGTCCGCATAGACCGTCGCCGCAAATTCCACGCAACCGTGCTGCTGCGGGCCCTGGGCATGACGGTCGAGGACCTGCTCAACTACTTCTACCCGACCGATACCATCAGCTTTGACGGCGGCCGCGCCACAAAGAAATTCCAGCCCAGGCTCCTGCTCGGACTGCGCGCGACCCAAGAGGTCCGCAATCCGACAAACCACGATGTGCTGGTCAAAAAAGGGCGTCGGTTCACCCGGAACGCGATCAGACAGATAGAGGCTGCCGGGCTCGGGCAGATCCCGATCACCCTCGAAGAAATCGTGGGTTTGGTCGCAGCCCACGATGTGTGCGACCCGGAGACGCAGGAAGTGCTGGTCGCCTGCAACCAAGAGATCAGTCAGGCCGACCTCGACTTGCTGATCGAACGCAGGGTCCCTTCTATAGAGACACTCTTCATCGACGAGTCGCACATCGGTCCCTCCCTGCGCAATACGCTGTTGCAAGACAAGATCACGGAGCCCAAAGAGGCCGAGATGGAGATTTATCGCCGTCTGCGGCCCGGAGATCCGCCAACGGCTGAGGCAGCAACGGTTTTCTTCCAGAACCTGTTCTTCAATGCCGAACGCTACAACCTGTCCAAGGTTGGCCGTCTCAAGCTCAACCATAAGCTCCAGCTTGATGCCCCGCTCGATCTCGGGACCCTGCGCAAGGAGGATATCCTTGAGGTCGTCCGCTACCTGTTTGAGTTGAAAAACGGCAACGGAGTGGTCGATGATATTGACCATCTGGGCAACCGACGGGTGCGTGCGGTTGGCGAGCTGGTTGAAAATCAGTTCCGGATCGGGCTGGTCCGAATGGAACGCGCCGTCAAAGAGCGCATGAGTCTCCAGGATGTTGAGACTCTGATGCCCCAGGAACTGGTCAACTACAAGCCTGTCTCGGCCGCGCTCAAGGAATTCTTTGGATCGAGCCAGCTGTCACAGTTCATGGACCAGACCAATCCCTTGTCCGAAGTGACCCACAAGCGGCGTCTGTCCGCCCTCGGACCGGGCGGCCTGACCCGTGAGCGGGCCGGTTTTGAGGTCCGGGACGTCCATCCGACCCACTATGGCCGGGTGTGTCCCATTGAGACGCCCGAGGGGCCGAATATCGGGCTGATCTCCAGCCTGTCAACCTATGCCCGGGTCAATGAATTCGGCTTTATCGAGACGCCATACCGGGAGGTCGAGGACGGTCGGGTAACCCAGCGGGTGCGCTACTTGTCCGCCCTCGAAGAAGAGACTCGGACCATTGCCCAGGCCAATGCCCCGGTTGACGAAGGCGGGCGCTTTGTCCGAGACCTGGTGTCTTCCCGCCTGGGCGGCGAATTCGTAATGGTCCAGCCCGAGCAGGTCCAGCTGATGGATGTCTCGCCCACCCAGTTGGTGAGCGTTGCGGCCGCCCTGATTCCTTTTCTTGAGCACGACGACGCCAACCGGGCCCTGATGGGTTCGAACATGCAGCGTCAG
>WTHE01000164.1 GCA_011523315.1 Candidatus Binatota bacterium | reverse complement strand
ACCCTGCCGACTTCGCCCCTCCGCCCATGACTCACAATAAGATGAAACTGCTCTAATCGGAGATTTGCTCCACGATGACGACGAGGAGCCAACCCTTTGCGAAGGAGACATGGACCGAGTGAACAGTATGGAGGATATGTTGGACCTCCTGTGGGAACCGATCGGCGACTTTTTGACCCACCTTGATGATAGTCCCTGGATTCCTGACGAATACAAACGCTGGGACTGACAGGGTGAGCACTGTCCTACGCCCTTACCAGCTCCGATCTGAAGAATCTTCGGTCACTTGGCCGTTTCACCCGCGATTCATTCAGCCGGGCTTGCCCGGCATAGACCCGTAAGTTCCTGATTTTTCCATACCGCGTCTCGGCCGCTGAGCCGGCTACGTCTGATAACGGCCAAAGTGTCAACTTTGGGCTTGGGTCCGCCGCCGCGCGTCAACGGTCTGGTGTCGCGCTGTCTGTCCCTCAGACCAGCTCACATTCTGTCAGTGTAATGTTATCAGGGGAAATATCGTCTATTTCTCCCCGTACTGTGATTTGGTCTCCAACAGCTAAGATTTGAATGCTCTTCCACCACGAGCCGCGGAAATGTGCCTCTATCATAGGCTCATGTCTTGAGCCCTCAAGGTCTACCACCGTCAGATTTCCATCAACAACACCCGTATCAATTACGTCAATACTCGTCGCAACTACGTCAACCACGCGGCCCTGAAATTGCAGCCACGTGCCAATGTGGGGTTTGGTGGCAGCCCTCGCGGCTATTTCTGTCTTCCCTTCTGTTAAGGCGGCCAGCTCACTCGGAGATCTCGGAGAAAATATTCTGTCCCCGACATTCTCAGGCGGCTGTGGTGGCTCAGACTTCTTCCTCATCCCATATCCCACTAGCAGTCCGCCCACCGCGCCTATTGCTGCCGCCACCAAGGGTCTCAATCCTGTGATGTCCCCGGTCAGGATGCGCTCGGCAATGATAGTTAAAACAGGAAGGGATACCGAGCCGAGCAAGGCAGCTCCAGCCTGTGTCCTAAGCCACGCGATAAACTGTTTCATATGGACATGATTTCCTCAGATCGAAAGCCTCGCTGGATGCTACGTCCGATAAGGAGTGAAGTGTCAACTCGGGGGAACCCTGCTCAATCATCTTCGGTTTCCGGTATCCTCGACAGGGCACTCGCAATGAGGCCAGCAGGAGCGGCCACCACGCCTAAGCCAATCAAGAGGATGATGAAGGTAAATATCCGGCCGCCGAGAGTGATCGGGTACACATCGCCATAGCCGACCGTTGTCAGCGTTACCACGGCCCACCACAAGGAATGCGGAATGGAACTGAAGACCGCGGGCTGAACGGGGTGCTCGAAGTAGTAGATGCCAGCAGCTGATATGAAGAGCAGGATGAGGGTCATGAAAAAGAACAGAATAAATTCTTCCTTGCACTCCGATAACGCACTGAGCAATCTCTCGGAGGCGCGGGTATAGCGAAACAGCTTGAGCAATTGAAAAATGCGGAGCAGGCGAAAGGCACGGAAGGCGCGGAGCACCACAACCTCAGTCCCTAAGAAGAGAGCCAGATAGAACGGGAGCACCGCGACAAAATCAATGATGCCGTAGAAACTGAAGAGGTAGTCTCTCTTTCGTTCCGCGAGATAACACCTGACCCCGTACTCAAGAGTGAAGAGCGCTGTGATCACGACTTCGGAAATCCAGAGAAACTGCCTCGCGTTCTCGCTCAGGGCCGGCACCGTTTCATAGGTGAGCGTGGCGATGGCATAGCAGATCAGAACAATGATCGCCCAATCAAAGGCTCTTCCCGCCCGTGTATCAGTGCCATTGACGATGGTTCTCAATCGGGCTTTAACACTCATGCGTCACCTTGCATCCTGCCAGGAGAAAGGAGAAGAAATGGCCCTCAAGTTTCTGGCAACGATCGTCGCGATGGTCCTCGTGGCACTTTCAGTGCAAGCCGACAATGCAACTGGCCATTTTTCCGAAGAGCAAATATGTCAGGCTGGCATAGCAACAAACAACGTGAGGAGTGTGAAGGGCATACGCCTCTTGGCACGGCAAGGGAAGATCATAACCGTTGCGTACACGAGGGATGACGGGGAAATCTTTGGGTACGCTTGCCAGGTCGAAGCAGGGGAAATCCGGTGGCGCGACCAAAGCATGACTCGCTGGAATAAGAATATCAAACTGTATTACTCACTTGCGGATGGTGGAACACGTTTAGATATTCGCTCTGTTGTACTCGGTGAAGAGGTACTTCGTCAGTCTTTCACAACAGCAGACTTTCAGTGAGAGCCAAGGGAAGCTATCCGGTGCCCTCCAGGCTTGCCCCGCCCGCCGATACATGCCGTACCAGAGCCACGAAGCGAAGGTCTTAGCTCAGTCAGCCTACCCTCGGTAGCCCCGCCGGTCGTTCGTGCTGCGCGGCGGGTGCCTGACCCGTCGCGCACGACAGGGCTCACACTCTCTCTTTTGTCTGACCTCAGCCCTCTACCGTCACCCGGTAGCCGGCGAATTTGCGGACGTTCAGCACCCCCGTATCGAACATCAGATACTGCCCTTTGATGCCGGTCAGCGTCCCCTCGACCTCGGGCCGCTTGTCAAGATTGTGGGAGACCAGCTTGTCGGCATAACGCTCTACGGGAAACCTGAAGCGGCGCGCTGGCTCGGCCAACAGCCGGACGACCCGCCCCTCACCTGCGGCTATAGCGATGCGGCCGATCTCGTCCTGACACCGTTCAATCAGGGCGTCGCGTTGTGCCGGCAGATCGCACGGCTGGGGCTCGCCTCTGAGCATTTTGCGCCAGTCGGTTCGGTCGGCAACGTATTGTTTCAGCGCTACCTCAATCAGGCCCGCCAGATGGCGGCTCATGACCCGGAAAACAGGCAGGGCCTGGACCGCGCCCTGATCCAGCCAACGGGTGGGAATCTGGCTGGCCCGGGTAATGCCGACCTTGAGCCCCGAGGAATTGGCCAGATAGACATAGTGGGGCTGCATGCAGTGGGCCAGGCCCCAGTCCGGCTGCCGACAGGTGCCGGCCGCATAGTGACACAGCTCGGGTTTCACGATGCAGATGTCACAGCTGGCCAGGCTCTGGGAACACGGATAGCAGTGGCCCTGCTGAAAGCTCTTTTTCGTCTTGCGGCCGCACGCAACGCAAAAAATCTCCCCCTGGAAGCGTATCCGTAGCCTCGCGCCCAGCCGGTCGTTCAGCGCCAGCCCTTCCCCACCGACCGGCAGGGTATAGGTGACCGGAGTTGTCGCGGCCGTGCGCATCTTGGCCAACTCCCCGTGCAGCGTCCTCATCCCCTGCCTGCCTTTCTGAGCGTGTGTCGGTGTGGCTACTTCCCCCGCCATACGGGTTTCCGCTTGTCCACAAACGCGCGGACTCCTTCTCGGAAATCCTGGCTCATATAGGCGCGGACAATCAGGTCCTCACCCAGCTCGCCCTGCGGCAGGCTACGCCGGTAGTGCTGCAAACGGCGGATCGCTTCCTTTGTCACTTGCAGGGTAATGGGAGCATGGCCGGCAATCTCCTCAGCCACCTCTCGGACGTAGTCGTACAAGCCTTCGGCCGGCACGATATCGTTGACCAGCCCGGCTTGCCGCGCCTCGTCCGCGCCGACCAGCCGGGCGCGAAACAGCAAGTCTTTTGTGCGGGCCGGTCCCAGCACGTCCAGCAGGCGGGCATGGACCGCGACCGACAGACAGTTGCCCAGAGTCCGGGCAATCGGCACCCCGATGCGGCTGTCGGGCGTGCAGTAACGCAGATCGCAGGCCAGGGCCAGGGCCGCGCCACCGCCGACCGCCACCCCCTCGATAGCGGCGATGGTCGGCTTGTTGACCGCTTCGACCCGAGCCAGGACACGCTCCAGCCGACGTTCATACTCAATCGCGTCGTCCGCCGTCCGAAAGGTTTGGAACTGGCTGATATCCGTCCCGGCCACAAACGCCTTGCCCCCGGCCCCGCGGACGATCAACACCCGGATATCAGCCTCGGCATCGACCCGCTCGCAGGCCTCGAGCAGGCCGTCATACATGGCCCAGGTCATGGCATTCCGAAACTCCGGCCGATTAAAGGTCACCAGCCCAACCGCTCCCTGTCGCTCAAACACGATCTCAGCTTGGCTCACGCGCGCTCCCTCCCCTGTTCACACCAGACTCCTCGCTTGTTCAGACCCGTCTCTTCCGATACTGCCTCAGCCATGCATTTTTTCAACACGCCTGCCGGTCGCCTCGTCCTGCTGAGCATAGGCGTGGTAGCGATCTCGACCGCCGCGCCGCTGATTAAGCTCATCCCCGAGGTGCCGAGCGTGCTGGTGGCGGCCTCCCGGCTCGGTTTCGCCAGTCTGATCCTGCTGCCCCTGGGCTGGCGACACCGCCACGCCGTCGGTCGCCACCAGCCGGCCCTGGTGCTGGCAGCCGGCCTGTGCCTGGCCCTGCACTTTGTCAGCTGGATTGCCTCGCTGCGCTACACCTCGGTGGCCAGCTCGGTCATCCTGGTCACGCTCACCC
>WTHE01000470.1 GCA_011523315.1 Candidatus Binatota bacterium | reverse complement strand
GCGGGAGCGATAAGGAGTGGTATTACGGCTGCAAGCTGCTCGTGGCCGTCACGCCCACGGGCGTCGTCACGGGCTTTGTCGTGGCCCCGGCCAACACCGAAGAGCGGTGGGTCGCCGACGCGCTGCTGGGCTGGCGGGCCGACCCCCACGCGGCGCCCCTCCAGGTGGCTGACTTGCCCTCGCCGCGCCGCTCCAACGGGCGGCCATATGTGGGCCCCACCGGCCCGCGCTGGCCGCCGCAGGGGGCCGGGACGCCCAGCCGTGGAGGGTATCTGGCCGATAAGGGCTTCTGGGGCCGATGGTGGCAACAGCATTGGCGGCAGGACTATGGGGCGGCCCTGACCACGCCCAAGGACTATTCGGGCCCGGCCGCCGCCCCGGCCCGCCGCCAGCACCGGCGCCGGTGTCAGATCGTCGAGACGATCAACAGCCAGCTGATCCGCTCCTTTGGCTTGCACTTCCCGGGTGCCCGCAGCCCCCGGGGGTTGCTGACGCGCCTGGCGGCCAAGCTCGCCGCCGTCAATCTGGGCCACTGCCTCAACCACCTCTTCGGCCGGCCCGCGTTGGCCTTTGCTACCCTCTTCGTCGGCTGATGCGACAATACGCATCACACGTCCGAGGAGGGGAGAGGGGCGGCGTTCCCCTCCTCAGAGGGAAAGAGGAAAGGTGTCTCCAACAGACCAGACAGAGGTTGATACGTTTCCTCTTTGTGCTGCGCGAGTGCCTGTCCTGAGCTTGTCGGAAGGGTGGCAGACCGGGGGCGGACGTTGGTCCGGTTGACAGCCCGGAAAGGGACCTTCTAAGATGCCCGAATTCCTTGTGGACACGGATAAAGGCAGGGGGACTATGAAACGCGTCGTCATTACTGGGTTGGGTTTGGTCACGCCGCTCGGTACGGGGGTTGAGAAAAACTGGACCGGACTGCTCGAAGGCCGCTCCGGTATCGGTCCGATCACCCGCTTCGACGTCTCCGACTTTCCCACCCAGATCGGGGGAGAGGTCAAAGATTTCGTGCCTGAGGAGTTCATCGAGAAACGCGAAATCAAGAAGATGGACCCCTTTATCCAGTACGCCTACGCCTCAGCCCAAATGGCCATGGATGAGGCCGGCCTGCCGATCACGTCGGACAATGAAGACATGGTCGGTGTGATTGTCGGGGTTGGCATCGGCGGCCTGAGCAGCATTGAGTCCTATCATAAAGTTTTCCTCGACACCGGGCTCAAAAAGGTCTCGCCGTTCTTTATTCCCAAGCTGATCTCCAATCTTGCCCCCGGTCAGATCGCTATTCGCTACGGCGCCAAGGGCGTGAATTACACCCCGACCAGCGCCTGCTCGTCCGGGTCGCACGCCATCGGCGAGGCATTTCGGCTGATTCGCCTCGGCGAACAACAGGCGGTGATTGCCGGCGGGGCCGAAGCCGCGCTGACCCCCATGGGGCTGGGCGGCTTTATCGCCATGAAGGCGGTCTCGACCCACAACGACGAACCCGACAGAGCCAGCCGCCCGTTTGATAAGCGCCGCGACGGCTTTGTCATGGCCGAAGGGGCCGGCATCGTGGTGATGGAAGAGCTGGAATGTGCGCGTCGTCGCGGGGCGAAAATCTACGCCGAGGTGGTCGGCTATGGCGCCAACTGTGACGCCCACCACATGACCGCGCCTTCGCCCTCGGGCGAGGGCGCGGCTCGCTGCATGCAGCAGGCGCTGCGCAGCGGGGACATTCAGCCGACCGAGATCGACTATATCAACGCCCACGGCACGTCGACGCCGTACAACGACGCGAATGAGACCAAGGCCATCAAACGGGTGTTTGGCGAGCATGCCGGACGGCTGGCCGTCAGTTCGACCAAATCCATGACCGGCCATCTGCTCGGCGCCGCCGGAGGGGTCGAGGCGGTGTATGCCGCCCTGGTCCTCGACCGGGACACCCTGCCGCCGACCATTAACTATGAAGAACCTGATCCAGACTGCGACCTTGATTACGTCCCCAACACTCCGAGAAAAGCGCCGATTCGGGCAGCGCTGTCAAATTCGTTTGGCTTTGGCGGCACCAATGCGACCATCGCGTTCCGCAAATGGACGGAGTAAACAGTGAACGATGTGCTCTTCTTGATGTCATCGTCGTTCGCCTTTCGGGTCAGGAGACAGAAAGGGATTGCGCATGGGCGCTCGTATCATCGGCACCGGATCCTCCGTTCCCAAGACCTGTCTGACGAATGCCGACCTGGAAAAACGCGTTGACACGAGCCATGACTGGATCGTCAGCCGGACCGGCATCCACCAGCGGCATGTGGTGACCCAGGACGAGGACATCCTCGACCTGATGCACGAGGCCAGCCTGCGCGCCCTGGACGCCTCGGGCCTGCGGGCCGAGCAGTTGCAGGCGATTGTGGTCGCCACCGTCTCCGGCAACTATGCCTTTCCCTCAACCGCGTGTCTGCTCCAGGCCCGCCTGGGGCTCGACAATATCCCGGCCTTTGATGTGAATGCGGCGTGCGCCGGTTTTGTGTACGGCATGTCCGTCGCCCACAGCTATATCAAGAGCGGCGACTACGACCGGCTGCTGCTGGTCGGCGCCGATACGCTCAGCACCATGGTCAACTGGGAAGATCGCTCGACGTGTGTCCTGTTTGGCGATGGGGCGG
Source organism: Candidatus Binatota bacterium (assembly GCA_011523315.1). GTDB lineage: Bacteria > Desulfobacterota > Binatia > Bin18 > Bin18 > JAAXHF01. The sequence goes on along the minus strand of WTHE01000470.1, from coordinate 1,899 downwards.
GGGCGGTTGTCCTGGATACCCAGAATGCCCGGTCCGACGACCGTGGCTTGCTCAGCACGGTGGTGGAATCGAGCGGCGCGCTGTGGCAGCTGCTGCACGTGCGCTCCGACCATAGACAGACGGTTGACCAGGAAGGCTCGCACCCCAAGGAATGGGGCATTCAGATGAAGGGACCCGAGCTGTTCAAGGTCGCCGTCCGGGCCTTATCGGAGGTGACCCGCAAAGCCCTCGACAAGGCCGGCCTGTCGCCTGCGGACGTGAGCCTGATGGTTCCGCATCAGGCCAATCTGCGTATCATCCGCGCCGTTGCCGAGCGGCTGCATATGGCGATGGACCAGGTGTACTGCAACGTCCAGGACTACGGCAATACCTCGGCCGCCTCCATCCCGATTGCGCTCGACGAGGCCGTCCGGGCCGGTCGGGTGCGCCCCAACGATATTCTGGCCCTGTGCGGCTGCGGCGGGGGACTGACCTGGGGCACGTCCATCGTCCGCTGGTAGGCCGCCCCGGCCTCAACCATCTCACGGCAGGGCGTGCTGATTGAACTCGACCACGCCGCACGAATCGCGCGGCGCTCGGGACTGTTGGTGACGCAGCCCGGAGAGGCTGGCTGCGGATACTCCTGACTTCTCCCTTCTTGGTGTATATACCGTGCTGTCCCTGCGAGCTGCCGCTATGGTCAAAGCCTGGCTCTGCATACTGCTCATTGGTGTCTGGATAGGAGGAGCGCCCGAGGGGTGGTCCCAAACCACTGCGCTGAGGCTGCACGAAATGCGGTTTGCGGTTCAGGGCGAACAGCGCATCGTCTCGCTGCGTTTCTCTCATCCCCCCGATTCCCTCAAGTCTTTTGTCCTGGCGTCGCCCGTGCGGCTGGTTGTTGATGTCAGTGGAGCGATTGAACAGCGCCCAGGGGCGACCTTTGACGTGGACGACGCGCTGGTGCGGCAGGTGCGGGTCGGTTCCCATCCGGGCTACATCCGCTTTGTTCTTGATGTGACGGGCACGGATATGCCGCCTTTTACCGTCGAACAGCAGGGGAGTCTGGTCACGGCCGTGCTCGGCGAAGCCGGGGGAGAGTCGAGTGCGGCACAGGCGCGGGTGCTCTTCTCGCTGGCAAAAAAGGCACAAGTCGCTCGCGCGACTCCGCAGGTGTCTTCGCCTCCTCCATCTGGTGCGCCTGCCCCGGTGTTGAAGGACGCGCTGCCGCCAGCATCTGTGCCGCCAGAGGCACGGGCGCATATGGAACGCGGACAACGCTTGTACGACCAGGGCCAAGTGACTGAGGCGATTGCCGAGTGGCAGGAGACGATTCGTTTAGCGCCCCAGGCAGCCAGGGCGCATCATCGGCTCGGCGTGGCGTGGCGAGACCGTGGTGAGCAGACCAAAGCGATTGCGGCATTCCGAGAAGCGCTGCGGCTGGAGCCGGATAATGCGACGACATATGTGCAGCTGGCCAGAGCGCTGGAGGTGGCGGGAGATACACCGGGCGCCCTGGAAGCGTATCGCGCCGCGCTCCGGCTGGTGCCTTCCGCCCCCTATGTGCATAACCGCTTGGGTCACCTCCTGGCTGCCGAGGGCGACTGGTCGGGAGCGGCGCAAGCCTGGCAACACACGGTGGACTTGGTCCCTGACTATGCCTATGCGTATGTCCATTTAGGCGATGCGTTTGAGCACCTCAATAAAAAAGACGAGGCGCTCAGCGCCTATGAGCAAGCCTTGGCGCTGTGTGGCCGCTTTGCCGAGGGGTTGGAGAAGATGGGCAGAAAGGAACAGGCGGCAATTTTTTGCAACGAAGTCCGAAGCAGTGTGACCCGGCTGCAAGGACAATGATGCCTCTTCCCCTCTAAAACCAGAACTCATCCCACAGCAGCAGCGCAACGACCGCCCGACGCTGAGACC
>WTHE01000123.1 GCA_011523315.1 Candidatus Binatota bacterium | reverse complement strand
CTACACATCACCACAGACATGCTCAAATGGCAGCTGAAGAACAAGCTGCAGGGCCAACAGCGTTACCCGGTCGTGCTGATGCTCGAGCCGCTCTACACCTGCAATCTGGCCTGTGTCGGTTGCACCCCGGAACGTCATATGGGCGACCTCAAGGATCGTTTGAGCCTGGAACAAAGCCTGCAAGCGGTCGATGAGTCGGGCGCTCCAGTCGTCTCGATTTGCGGTGGAGAGCCCACCGTGTATCCCGAGCTGCCGGAGCTGGTGGCCGGTATTATCAGCCGCAAACGGCATATCTATCTGTGCACCAACGGCATTCTGCTCGACCGCTTCTATGACAAGAGCACGCCCCACAAACGCCTGTCGATCAACGTCCACCTCGACGGGCTGCGCGAAACGCACGATTTTGTGTGCGCCCGGGAGGGGGTTTTTGACCAGGCCATCGCCATGATTCAGCGCGGCAAGCAGCTCGGCTATTCGGTGTGTACCAACACGACCATCTTCCGCGAAACCAGCATGGACGAAATCGAACAGATGTGTGAGCTGCTGACCGGGCTGGGTATCGACGGCATGATGATCTCGCCCGGCTATCACTACGAAAACGTCAAGGAAAACCACTTTCTGTACCGCGACGAGATCCATCGCAAGTTCGAAACCGTCCTCGCCCTGTCCAAGCGCTACCCCATCTCTTTGACCCCGCTGTTCCTGGAATTTGCGGCGGGCAAGCGTGACTACCCGTGCACGCCGTGGGGCAATGTCACCCGCACGCCGTTTGGCTGGAAAGACCCATGCTATCTGATCGGCAAGCGCTACTTCCAGACCTGGGACGCCTTTTGGAATGGGGTTGATTGGGATTATTGGGAGAGGCGCGAGGACGAGGCGTGTCAGAACTGTTTCATGCATTCCGGCTTTGAAGCGTCGGTGATGCGCAAGCTGCCCGAAAGCCCCCGAGATATGCTGACCATGGCCAAGTGGATGCTGTCGGCATGAGAGTCGCCCGGCTGTACACCGCCCACGATATCCGTTTTGAGGAAGAGCCCGTCCCCAGTGTCGGGCCGGGCCAGGCGCTGATCAAAACCCGGGCGTGCGGCATCTGCTCGGGCGACGTGATGGCCTGGTATATCGAAAAAAAGGCGCCCGTCGTCTTCGGGCATGAGCCGGCCGGAGAGATTGTCGAGCTTGGGCCGGAGGTCGCGGATTTTCGGCTCGGCGACCGGGTCTTCATCCATCACCACGCGCCGTGCTTTGGCTGTCGGGCCTGCCGACGGGGCGACTTCGTGCAGTGCCCGACCTGGCGCTCCTCGCGTATCATTCCCGGCGGCATGGCCGAGTATTTCCTGGTTCCTCAAGAGAACCTGGCGGGTGACACCCTGCGGCTGCCGGCCGACTTGTCGTTTGCCGACGGCTCGCTGATCGAACCCACGGCCTGCGCGGTCAAAGCCCTGCGTCGCGCCCGGCTGCGAGCCGGCGACAGCGTGTGTGTCATCGGCCTCGGCATCATGGGTCAGCTGAATGTCGCCCTGGCCCGGCATGCCGGCGCAGGGACGGTCATGGGAGCCGATTTCGTGGCCTACCGTCGGGCCAAAGCGCTCGAACTCGGGGCCGACGCCGCGTTTGACCCGGCCGACGGCCCGGTCGAAGACGCGGTTCGAGACTATACCGGGGGCGAGATGGCGGAGCTGGTCATTGTCGGTCCGGGTACGGTCGAGGCGATGCAGCTGGGCATCCGCTGTGCGGCAAAGGGCGGCACCGTCCTGCTGTTCACCACCAGCACGCCCGAGGCCAGACTGCCGATTGCTCCCTACGAGCTGTATTTTAACGAGATCAGTCTCGTCCCCAGCTATTCGTGCGGGCCGAATGACACCCGTGAAGCCCTGCGGCTGATCGGCACCGGCGTCATTCAGTCCGACCGCTTCATCACCCACCGCTTCCCCTTCGCCGCAATTCATGACGCCTATCAAAACGCGGCTGCGGCGCAGGATTCACTGAAAACGATCATCGAGTTTCCCTGAGGTGCTGCATGGCACACCCGCCGACCCGTTTGTCCCGTTTTCAGGCCGGCCGCCCGACCGACGAGGGCTATGGGTGGGACGGTGTTCAGACGCAGGTGTATAAATCGGGCCAGGAGTCTGGCCGCGAGTGGCGGGGCATCATTCGTCAGGTTCTGGTCGGCGACCGGTCAGAAGCCACCCACTTCCATGTGCGCTATTTTGAGATCGCACCGGGCGGCCACTCCAGCCTGGAAAAACACCGGCACGCGCATGTGGTGATTGCCGTGCGCGGTCGGGGCAGAGCGGTACTCGGCGCAACCGGCCACGAGATGCAGCCGCTCGACACGGTCTATGTCGCGCCGTGGACGCCGCATCAGTTTCTGGCGCTGGGCGACGAGCCGTTCGGGTTTTTCTGCATTGTTGACGCCGCCCGAGACCGCCCACAACCGGTCTCGCCGGCCGAACAGGATTGTGCTGTCAGGGCAGGTGCGGTAAGTGGTAGGGATGAGTGAGCGGGCCGCTCACTCCGAAGAGGAAACGTGTCAAGCATACCCATGCCAGAAGACGACACGGTGCCTCTTGACGCACCCGGGCACGACTGAAGAGGGGGGCGGCATGGAAAACCCGCTGCGAGAGGTCCACCACCTCGGCCAAAGCATCTGGTATGACAATATTCGGCGCAGCCTGATTACCTCGGGCGAGCTGCACGCCTTGGTCGAACACGATGGCGTGTGTGGCGTCACCTCCAACCCGGCGATTTTCGAGAAGGCCCTGTCCAAGGGCGCCGATTACGACCAACCCATGCGGGCCCTGGTCGAACAAGGGGTCGGCACCAGCAAAGACATTTATGAACGGCTGGCCATCCAGGATATTCAGATGGCCGCCGATGTCCTGGCGCCAATCTACCACGAGACGAACCGACAAGACGGCTATGTCAGCTTTGAGGTTTCGCCCCATCTGGCGCACGATACGCACGGGACGATCGAAGAGGCACGGCGGCTGCGGTCGGCGATTGACCGTGAGAATGTCATGATCAAAGTCCCGGCCACCCAGGCCGGTGTTCCGGCCATCACCCAACTGATCAGCGAAGGCGCCAATATCAACGTCACCCTGCTGTTCGCAGTCGAGATGTATGAGGCGGTCGCCAGCGCCTATATTGCCGGCTTGGAACAGCTGAGCGCCAAGGACGGAGACCTCGACACGGTCAGCAGTGTGGCCAGCTTTTTTGTCAGCCGGCTCGACTCCCTCATTGATGAGCGGTTGAACGCAGCCCTCAGTTCTGCCCAGGACACGGCTCAGCGCTCCCACATTGAGCAGCTGCTCGGCACCACAGCCATTGCCAATGCCAAGACGGCCTATGCCGCCTATCAAGACATCATCGCCAGCCAGCGCTGGCAACGTCTGGCCGAGCGGGGTGCCCGGCCACAACGCCTGCTGTGGGCCAGCACCAGCACCAAGAACCCCGCCTATCCGAAGACCATGTATGTGGATGAGTTGATCGGTCCCGATACGGTCAATACCCTGCCGGATGAAACCGTGCAGGCGTTTCGCCAGACCGGCCGCCCCCAGCCTCGGCTTACCGAGAACTGGTCCGAAGGGCTGGCTCACGCCCGGGCTACGCTCCAGACCCTGGACCAGCTCGGCATTTCGCTGCAAGAAGCGACCGATCAACTGTTGGCCGAGGGTGTCAAAAAGTTTGGCGATCCATTTGACGCCCTGCTGAGCACCATCGAACACAAACGCCAGGCCCTGCTGGGCATGACCAGACACGACTATAGCCTCGGGGAAGCGGGCGCGGCGGTTGAGGCGCGCCTCGACGCGTGGCGGACCGCAGGCAAGGTCCGCCGACTGTGGCAGGGCGATAGCGCGCTGTGGTCGCGAACCGACGAGGACGGGTGGGTCGGCTGGCTATCCGTGGTTGAGCAGCAGCGTGAACAGCTGGCCGACCTGCGCCGGATTGCCGATGACCTCCGCCACAGTGGCATCCACCACGTCGTGCTGCTCGGCATGGGCGGCTCAAGCCTGTGCCCGGAAGTCCTACGGGCGACGTTCGGCAGGCAGGACGGCTTTCCCGAGCTGCATGTGCTCGACTCGACCGTCCCGGCCCAAATCCGGGCGATTGTTGACCGCATAGACCCGGCTCGGACTGCGTGCATCGTTTCTTCAAAATCAGGCGGAACGATAGAACCGCAGGTGCTCAAAGACTACTTTGCGGACACACTCCGCCAGGCCATAGGGTCAGAACCGCTAGGGAGTCGTTTTCTGGCCATTACCGACCCCGGGACCGCACTCCAGCGGCTGGCCGAGGAAGAGGGCTTTCGTCACATTGTCCACGGTCTGCCCGGCATAGGCGGACGGTTTTCAGCCCTGTCTCCGTTCGGTCTGCTGCCGGCCGCCATCATGGGGATTGATGTGGAGCGTTTGCTCGACAGCGCGCTGCGGATGGTCCAAGCCTGCGCCGCCAGCGTTCCGCCCGATGCCAACCCCGGCGTCAGCCTTGGGATCATCCTGGGTACGCTCGGCCGGCAGGGGCGGGATAAGGTGACCCTCATCA
>WTHE01000325.1 GCA_011523315.1 Candidatus Binatota bacterium | reverse complement strand
GGGAGCGGGGTGCGGGCTCAGGCGATTGCCGCCGACGGGGGGCTGGTGGACGATTTTGTGATTTCCCGGACCGGGAATGCCCTGCACGTGCTCAACGCCCCGTCGCCCGGCGCGACCGCCTCCCTGGCCATCGGCCGGATGGTGGTCGAGCAGGCCGTGCAGGCCTTTGAGCTGTAGGGAGAAAATCCCCCCTCAATCCCCCCTTTGGCAAAGGGGGGAGGGCAGAAACAGAGTTGAGACGATGTCACACCGGGTCTTTATCGCCCTCGGCTCCAACCTCGGAGATCGGCGGGCCTACTACCGTCAGGCCCTGGAGCGGATTGCCGGTCTGCCCGCCACCGTCATCGTGCGCCAGTCTTCCCAGTATGAAACCCAGCCGCTGGGTGAGGCCCGCAACTGGTATCTGAACGGGGTGATTGAAATCCAGACCGGGCTGGCGGCCGAAGCCCTGCTCGGGCGACTGCAAGCCATCGAACACGCGCTGGGACGTGTGCGCTCGACCGTGCGCTGGGCCTCCCGCACCCTGGATCTCGACATTCTGTTCTTTGACGCCGCGCTGATTGACACCCCCCGTTTACGCGTCCCGCACCCCGAACTGCACAAGCGGCGCTTTGTGCTCGAACCCTTGTGCGAACTCGCTCCCGCCCTGTGCCATCCTCGCCTGGGCCGCACGGTCGCCGAACTGCTGGCCGAACTGGACGACGAGAAACAGGTCATCAAGCTGGCGACCGAGCGCCGATGAGCCTCGGGCCGGTCAGGCTTCCTCCGCAGCCAGGGCCGCCTCGACCCGTCCGGCCCATTCCCGCACCAGAGCGGCCCGCTCCCAAAAGCCTGCCAGGTCGCCCTTCAGAACCCGCAGCCGCTCGGTCTCCTCAAGCAGGTCGGCATACACGGCGAGCAGACGCTCGAACTGCGCGAGTGAGGCCCGTCCTTCGTAGAAGCGCTTAACGATCCGGACAAAATCCTGGGCGCGTTCCAGGGGGTACAGAAATTCGTTCATCATGCGCGGCGTCATGGCTCGGTCGTCCTCCAGAAAGCTACCCATTTTATCGGTCATGGCCAGCAGGAGTTCGACATGGGTGCGCATCAGCTTGGTGTACTTGATCCAGTAGCAGCCGCCGAGGCTGACACCCACGACAACCACACAGGCGACAAGCGCGACCCGCGCCCGCCGCCAAAGGGGAAACGTGTCAACATTTTTCATGTGCGTGGAGGACACGTTTCCCCTATACCTGGTCTTGACGACCACGGAAAGCCGAGCCTAACATAGGACACAGGTCAGAAGACTGAGCAGACCGAGACGGTCGAACAGCCCCAGAACCGGGCCAAAGAGTGGGTATCCATCCATGTTCCAGCTTCCTCCGGTGTACTTCGAACGTCTTCTCGAGAGCTTTCCCGACATCGTCATCGCAGTTGATCGCAAGGGCCAGATCATCTTCTACAACGCCGGTGCGAGCAAGACCCTGGGCTATACCTTCGAGGAACTGCAAGACGCCTACCGGCGCGGCCAGCGGGTCATGCTGTACCCCGATTTGACCGAAGCCCGGCGGGTCCTGGAAGCCCTGCGCGGCGAGGAATTCGGCGAAAAAGGCACGGTCAAAAATTTTGAGACCGCGCTGGTGGCCAAGAACGGCGAACACATCCCGGTGTCGTTCTCCGGCTCGCTGATCTATGACGAAGAGGGCCAGGAGATCGGCTCAATCGGCTTCCACCGCGATCAGCGCGAGATCCACCTGCCGCCGGAATATTTCGAGCGGCTGATCGAAAGCTCGCTCGACATCGTCATCGCGGTCGACCGCAAGGGCCAGATCATCTTCTACAACGACGGCGCCCAGCAAACCCTGGGCTACACCTCGGCCGAGATTCACGGCAAGCGGGTGTGGCCGACCATCTACCCCAGCCTCGAGGAAGCCCGTCGCGTCATGGAAGCCATGCAGAGCGAAGAGAACGGCGAGCAGGGCAAGATCAAAAACTTTGAAACCAGCCTGGTGTGTAAAAACGGCGAGCACATTCCGGTCTCCATTTCCGGCTCGCTGATCTATGACAGCGAGGGTTATGAGGTCGGCTCGGTCGGCTTTATCAAGGATCTGCGCGACATCCGCCGCCGCGACCAGCTGGCCACCCTGGGTGAGCTGGCGGTCGGCCTGGCCCACCGGATCAACAACCCGCTGGAGATCGTGTTCAACAACCTCGATGTCCTCGACAAACATATGGCCCAGGTCTTTTCCGACGAAGAATACGTCGTCCAGGAAGAGCGGGTGGAGTCCATCCAACGCGAGCTGTTGAAAATTCGGACGATCATCGGCCGGATTGACGAGATGGCCCACGGCGCGCGCTACGATACCACCGAATACCTGCACGGCTCGCGCATGGCCGACCTGGGCCGCGACGAGCAGATCATCGCCCCCCACCACAGCCATCAGAAAGCCGCCAGCCAGGAGTTGGCCGGTCTGACGATTCTGGTCGTCGATGACGATCTGGGCGTGTGTTACTCGCTGCGCGATGTCTTGCAGGAGGACGGCGCGCAGGTCGAAGTCGCCACCGGCGGCCTGCCGGCGCTGAATATCCTGACCTACAAAACGGTCGATATCGTTCTCAGCGACGTGGTCATGCCCGACCTCGACGGCTATGACCTGTATATGGAGGTCCGCGAGCGTTTTCCCGACACCCCGGTCGTCCTGATGACGGCCTATTTCTTCGACAAGGATCACGTCATCAAGCGCAGCAAGCTCGAAGGTTTGCAGGAGGTCGTGTTCAAAAAACCGCTCGACCCGGAGAAGCTCAAGCAGATCATCCTGGAGCGCTGTCGCCCCGAACACACGCCCCAATAAACCGCCCTTCGTTCCTGCTCCAGCTGTCAGGTTTCACCCCAGTGGCCGTCTCATGCTCTCCTATCTTGACGCCCCCGAACTCGCTGGATACAAGGACTTTTCCGCACCCCTCCCGCATATCGCCAAGCCCTAGCAAGAGAGGACACGCTTCATGCCAACACCCTTAGAACAGTGGGTTGAAGAAACCGCCGCCCACACCAAACCCAAACGTATCCATTGGTGCGACGGCTCCGAGCAGGAAAACCAGCGTCTGATCGAAGAGATGATCGAGTCCGGTACCCTGCTTGAGTTGAACCGTAAAAGATACCCCGACTGCTACCTGCACCGCAGCGATCCCAACGACGTGGCCCGCACCGAGCACCTGACCTTTGTCAATACCGCCAAGCAGGAAGACGCCGGCCCGAACAACAACTGGATGCCACCGGCCCAGGCCAAAGAAACCGCCGGCGCCCTGTTTGCCGGCTCAATGAAAGACCGCACGATGTATGTGGTGCCCTACATCATGGGCCCGCACGCCTCGCCCTACAGCCAGCTGGGGGTGGAAATCACCGATAGCCCGTATGTGGCCGCCAGCATGCGGATCATGACCCGTATGGGCCAGGCGGCGCTGGACCGCCTCGGCGCGTCCGACAACTATGTCAAGGGGCTGCACTCCCTGGGCGACCTGAGTCCCGACCGGCGCTATATCATGCACTTCCCGGAAGAGCGGGCCATCTGGTCGGTCGGTTCCGGCTATGGCGGCAACGCCCTGCTGGGCAAAAAGTGCTTTGCCCTGCGGCTGGGCAGCTATATGGCGCGGGAAGAGGGCTGGCTGGCCGAGCACATGCTGATTATCGGGATCGAAGAGCCCAGCGGCCGCACGACTTATATCGCAGCCGCCTTTCCGAGCGCCTGCGGCAAGACCAATCTGGCCATGCTGGTCCCCTCGGCCAGCCAGCACGGCTATAAGGTCTGGACGGTCGGCGACGATATCGCGTGGATGAACATCGGCCCCGACGGGCGCCTGTGGGCGATCAACCCGGAGGCCGGCTTTTTTGGCGTTGCGCCGGGCACCAACTCCCACACCAACCCCAACATGATGGCGACGGTCGACTCGAACTCGCTGTTCACCAACGTGGCCCTGACCCCGGACGGCTGTCCCTACTGGGAAGGCATGGACGGCCCGGCCCCGATTGAAGCCCTGGACTGGCAGGGCCGGCCGTGGAGCCCGTCGAGCGAGACCAAGGCCGCCCATCCCAACTCACGCTTCACCACCCCGGCGCGCCAGTGTCCGGTCATGTCGCCGGAGTGGGAAAGCCCCCAGGGCGTGCCGATTTCGGCCATCCTGTTCGGCGGCCGGCGGGCCGGCCTGATCCCCCTCGTGTTCCAGTCCCTGAACTGGCAGCACGGCGTCTTTCTGGGCTCGACCATGGCGTCCGAGACGACCGCCGCCGCCACCGGCAAGGTCGGGGTGATCCGGCGCGATCCCATGGCCATGCTGCCCTTCTGCGGCTATAACATGGGCGACTATTTCGGACACTGGATGGACATGGGCACCCGGATCGCCAACCCGCCCAAGATTTTCCGCGTCAACTGGTTCCGCATGTCCGAAAACCTCGAATACCTGTGGCCCGGCTTTGGAGAAAACCTGCGCGCCCTGCGCTGGGTGCTGAGCCGCGTCCACGGCGAGGTCGAGGCGCGCGAAACCGAGATCGGCTACCTGCCCTACCCCAAAG
>WTHE01000534.1 GCA_011523315.1 Candidatus Binatota bacterium | reverse complement strand
CCGCTCCCACCGCTGCTACCGCCGCCGCCACCACCGCCGCCGCCCGTGGAGCCGTCGGTGGGCGTGGCTCGGGCAGAGTTGGCAGAGCCGGGGCCGTTTCTATTGACCGCACGCACCTCGAAGGTGTACTGCGTCCCGTTGGTCAGGTTCCTTACGCGGTAGAGCGTCTCGTTGTGTGCCTCGGGGTCCAGGTCGTAGCCGTCCGGCACGTCGTGCCACACCACGTCCGCCGCCACCGACCGCCCCGCCGCGTACCGGTATTGGTAATGCAGGAGCGGGGCATGAGAAGAGAGCGGATTCGGCGTCAACCATCTCAGCACCACCTCTCCGTTGCGCGGCAGGGCATCCACTTTCCTGGGCGCGCCGGGGGGGTAGGTCGCCGGGTCGGGTCCCCTGGGGTCCCGGTCGGTCACGAGAATCCGCATGATGGCGGACGCGCTGTCGTGCTCGCCGTCGTTCACTGTGAAGGCAAAGATCGTGGACTTGGGTTCCGGCGAGGCTTTGTACTTGAGGGCCCCGACGGCGAGCGCACTCCTCTTCAGCGTCTGTCCCGCGCTCACCGCCTTGCCAAGGAACATCAGCGTGCCCTGCTCGGGCAGCGACCGGATCGTCACGCTCGCCAGCGGGTCGCCGTCCGCGTCGAAGAAGTCGAAGTCCGCCGGCGTGAATCGGTAGGAGCCGTCCTGGTTGAGCGGCACATCACCCGTTGGCGGCACCGTGCTGGTCAACGCCGTGGGCGCGGCATTGGGGTTGGCCAGCACTCCCTTGTCCCCCGACGGATAGAGCGGGCTCCATTTATCGACTGCCGCCCGCGGGAGTGTGGACACGCGAATCTTATGGCCCAGGTCCGCTGCGGTCAGGGTGTAGGTGTAGGTGTCCGCGTGCGGAATTTGGGGAACGGTGGAATTGGGAATGGAATTGCAGGTGGCGTCCTGACAGCGCTGCCATAAGAAGCCGGTTATGTTGGCGCGGGCGGCCGCGTCGATGTTGCTCAGGTCGACGCCCAAGGCATCCCCCACCCGCGGCGTCGCCGGACCGGTGATCGTCGGCCGCCCGGTCAGCGTTGAGGACGGCGACACATGGATGAACATCAGGGCGCTCACCAAGCTGTCGTGGTGGTCGTCGGCCTTGGCCGCACTGACGCGGTTCGCTCCGAACCCGAAGGACGTGTAGTACTCTCCGATGCCGGATTGCGGGTGGTACTCGATATTGGCGGGGTGCTGGCTTTCTCCCGATAATAGTGTACGACCCCCATCGGTCGTCAGACGGCCTCTGGCGGGCTGCGCCCAGATCCGCACACCGTTCACCGGGTGGTCGGAGTTGAACTCCGGCCGCACGAACTCGTGCACGTTGTCTTCGTCCACGTCCACCAGACTGTCCTCCGAAGTCGGCCGATTCGGAGTCAGATCATGAGCCCAGGCCGGCGAGGGGAGCAGGAAGGCGGCGACCAGGGCTGCGAGACCGCCAAACAACAGGTGTTTCATGATACGTCGCATTGTTCTGCTCTACTCCCTGCTATGGTCAATCGCTCCGCCGCATAGCGTCCTTGCACGGCCCCGGTCGCTGCTCAAAGGCCGCATGCGGGATCATGGATTGTGTAAAAACGGTGCTCCTGGAGAAGCGGAAAGGGTCATTGTCCGTCCTCCAGCGTGTCTTCTGCGGGCTCGGGTATGAACTCCGCTATTTCTTCGTCGGTCGCTTCTGTGACGCCGATCTCATAGGTCCCTTCGTCACCAACACGGCGGCCGACCTGGATGATGTGCGTCCCAGACGCGGTAGGGGTGACGTAGTAATCCTGAACAGGGACGGAAGGACCAGGAGCATCAAATCCGGCATGTTGTTCCAGCTTCGTCTCCTCCGCGTCCCACACCCCGTTCAGGTGGAACAGCATGAATCCTTCAACAGGGGTCAACGAGACTTTATACGCCGTGTCGGCGTTCAAAGAGATTTCCCAATCATCCGTGTCGGCGTCATGCCGGAGCGCGTCGCTCGCCTCGCTGCCAACGCTCAGGGATAGCTGCTCCTCAAACGCATCGACATCCAACGTCGTGGTAGCCTTTACGGCGCCCCGATAGCTAACCTCGAACGTCAACGTGCGTTGCTCTGGCAGTTCATGCAGCCGCAACCACCGCCAGTCCTGCTCTCCTTCTCTGAATTCACGGATCGGAAAGTCGATCTGAACGCCGCTATTGTTCGGGTCGAACGAATCTCTGGACAGTTGATACACGCCGGTGAGCTGGCTGTCAGATTCATACCCATTGCGCCAGTTATCAAACACGTTCACGACAACCAGCATCGCCCCGTTGTCGTGGGCGCCAGAAATACCAACGTCCACGTTCAGCACGTCCCCGACTGCGCTTCCCCCGCTCACACTCACAGTGAATTGCGGGTCGGGTTCCGGCAAATCGGGAACCGTCAGCGTTGTCGATAAGGTGCGAGGATGGCCGACCAGGAAGGTTCCGCCAGGCGGTTCGACATGACCACGATCAGGATCGTAGTAGGTCGCCTTGAGCAATTTCTCGATTGCGAAGGTGGCCGTTCGCTGTGTTCCCGCTGCGGAGGGGGCAGCAAATATACGGCCGTAGCCCGAAACCGTGCCTTCGGCGACCTCAATCCATCCGCCGTCATGCTCTATTTGCAGGTCAACGGGCGCCGGTTCAGACAATTCGTACCAGACGCGGTACACAAAGCGTGCGTTGCCGTGGGAATCGTAGTATTTCCCGTTCGACCACTGGATATCCGTCAACTTGACCACATACGTGCCCGTCACCGCACCCTCCGGCACAGGGCCGTTGGTCAGGACTTGTACATGGAGGCTGCCGTTTCCAATCCGGTACGTGCGACCGGCACGGTCCAGATCAGGAAACGAACAGGTACCAAGGGATACGGTGATGGTCCGCCCCTCGTCGTCGTCGTCATCGTGGGTCGTCCCGATATAGGATGAAATATCCGCGCCAGTGGCGTACCCATACGCTGCATATGAATACCCGTTGCTGTCGTACACATTCAGGTCACAGCCCCCTTCAGTCGGAGCCAAGCCGGTGAACTGTATGCGCACGCGGAACGAACCGCCCTCATACACGGAATTGTGAAAGTGATTGTCCGCATAGGTGCGTTCCTGCACGGCTTCAACAGCCTCAGAGGACCGCGCGAACCGCAGGCCAGGCGGTTGTGCCGGCTCGACGGGAGAAACGTCCGCCGCCGGCGGCCTTGCTGGCGGCCGTGGGACATCGGCACCAACCAGGTCCACGGTCGTCTCGCAATCGGGGTGGCCGGCGTCGTCTCCATCGCAGTCAAGTTCTGGAGGAGGCTGACTGCTGCCGCCACCGCCACTCCCGCCACCGGAGCCGCCGCCGCCTCCGCCGCCACTCCCACCACCGGAGCCGCCACCACCACGAACAGGCTCGGGTTCCGGCATCTCTTCGACATCCACAATTACAAAGTTCTGTTGCGACTGCTGCCATTCCAGCGTGACCGTCTGCCCCATAGCCGGGAAGTCGGGCACTGCACATTCCCCCTCCACATCCCGCACAAACTCCTCGCCGAGCGTCGTCACCCGCACCGTCGCCCGGCCTAATTCGAGGTCGTCCACATAGGCCACGACTTCATGCTCGCCGTCGCCCAACAGATTCCAGTTGAACAACACCCCAAAGCCGTTGTCCGTGTCGCCACACGCCTCCAGCGTGTCGAGCCGCTCCGTCCCATACGCGGCCAACTGCCGCCCCAGGTGCCCCATCTCGACCTCGACCGCCTCCCCCTCACACACCCAGCCCGAAATCACCCCGATCCCACTCTGAAAGGAATTGGAGCCGGGGTTCTCCAGATGCCCCACGCCCGGGCGGCCGGCGTGGTCGGTCTGACTGGCAGGAGCCTCACCGTCCACCAGCACAAAGTTCTGCTGGCTCTGTTGCCATGCCAGGGCTACGGACTCTCCCATCATCGGGAAGTCAGGGGCTGCACACTCCCCCTCAAGCTCCCGTACGAACTCCTCGCCGAGCGTCGTCACCGTCACCGTGGCCCGCCCGAGTTCGACCCCATCCACGAAGGCCACGACTTCATGCTCGCCGTCGCCCAACAGGTTCCAGTTGAAGAGCAGGCCAAACCCGTTGTTCATGTCCCCACACTCCGCTTCCGTGTCGAGCCGCTCGGTGCCGTAGCCGGCCGCCTGCCGCCCCAGGTGCCCAATCTCGACCTCGACCGCCGCTCCCTCACACACCCAGCCCGAAATCACCCCCAGCCCACTCTGAAAGGAAGCGGGACCGGGGTTCTCCAGATACCCCGCCTGCCGGTCGGTCCCGGTCGGCACGGCCGCTTCCACGCCCGGTCCCAGGACCAACAGCAGGAGACTCACGCCGAGAACCACACACCTCCCCATGCCGGACCCGGCGTCGCGGGACGGGCCGCCGGGACAAACGGCGGGGCGTCTGGCCCCCGAACCGGTCGGCTGTACACGCGGATGGGCGGGACGCCCACCGGTCCGCCCCCACAAGGTGGTCACACACATATGCATCCTCTCCTCTGCCACCCTCCCCCTCTGTCCGCTGCTGCGGGGGCGCTGGGATGGTC
>WTHE01000091.1 GCA_011523315.1 Candidatus Binatota bacterium | reverse complement strand
CTGGTCAACCTGGCTGCGGCCGAGGGCCACCCGGCCTCGGTCATGGACATGAGCTTTGCCACCCAGGCGCTGAGCGTCAGCTGGGCGGTCGAGAACCGTCAAGACCTCGACGCCCGCGTCCACGCCGTACCGCAGGAAGTCGAGGACACGGTCGCCACCCTGAAGCTGGCCAGCATGGATATCCGGCTGGACACGCTGACCGCCGCCCAAAAACGCTATCTTGCGTCCTGGGAGTTCGGCACCTGAATTCAGCCTATGCCAGTCGCCCTGCACCAGACCGATCCGACGGGTCCGGCCAGTCCGGCTGGCGTTGTCCTGCCCCCCCTGCCGTCGGCCGACCTGGATATCGAGGCCGGCTCGGACTTTGATCTCAAAAAAATCAGCCAGGAGTATATCGGCCGGCTGCGCCAGGGGCTGGCCGACCAGCAGCGAGCCGGCCTCGGCGGCGGCGAGCTGGTCCGCCACTACACCGCCCATATCGACCGTTTGATCCAGTATCTGTTCGCCGCCGCCACCCAGCTCTACGCCCGGCGTTATACCCGTCTCCAGCAACGCTGCGCGGTGCTGGCCCAGGGCGGCTATGGCCGGGGCGAACTCAACCCCTATTCGGATCTCGACCTGCTGTTCCTCTACCACTGGAAAATCACCCCGTATGTCGAGACGATATGCGAGATGGTCTACTACAGCCTGATCGATTCCGGGCTGGTCGTCGGCCATGCGGTGCGCACCGTGCGTACCTGCACTCGCCTGGCCGCCCAGGACTTGCAGGTCAAGACCTCGTTGCTCGACGCCCGGCCCCTGTGCGGCGACGCGCAGCTGAGCCGGGACTTTGAGTCGGCCCTCGAGCGGGAGATCATCGGCAGACAGGCCAAGCGTTTTTTTCAGGACAAGGCCGAGGAGAGCCGTCGGCGCCACGAGCAGCACGGCAACTCACCCTACATGCTTGAGCCCAACGTCAAGGAGAGTCCGGGCGGTCTGCGCGACCTTCACACCGCCTGGTGGCTGGCCCGGGTCAAGTTCAAGGTGCGCAGCTGGCACGAGCTGTTCCAGAAGGGGATCGTGTCCCAACACACGCTGAGCCAGGTCGAAGCCGCCCGCGACTTTGTGTGGCGGGTGCGCAACGCCATGCACCTGGCCACCCACACCGAGCACGATCAGCTGACCGTCGAGCAGCAGGACGAACTCGCCCCCCAGCTCGGCTTTGCCGATGCGGCCGGCTTCATGTACGAATACTACCGCCACGCCACCCGCCTGCACGGCTTCTCGAACTTCATGCTGGAGCAGTGCCTGGACCCCCCCCGGCTGTCTTTTTTCCGCCGCCGCCGGGGACGCGACATCCGGCCCGGAGTCAGAATCGCCGACCAGCGCCTGAGCGTCACCAAACCCGAACTCCTGACCGACGAGCCGGTCAACATGGTCACGGTTTTTCACGACGCCCAGCGTCACGGCGTGCGTGTGTCGCGCGAGACCCAACAGCTCGTGCGCGACATGCTCGACCGTCTGCCGTCCAGCGCTGGAGAAAGCCCGGCCGTGCGCAACGCCCTGTCTGCGGTGCTGAACTGGAAACAGGGGGTGGCCGACACCCTGTGGCTGATGCACAGCCTGGGCGTACTGGGCTGGATCCTGCCCGAGTTCGGTAACATGCAGTGGCGCATCCAGCGCGACCTGTACCACGTCTACACCGTTGATGAGCACACCCTGTACGGCGTGGCCGCCCTGGAGCAGCTGCGCGAGGGACGCTTCAAGGAAGACCTGCCGCTGCTGACCCAGGTCATGCGCGAAATCGACCGGGTCGAGCTGCTGTTCCTGTCCATGCTGTACCACGACGTGGGCAAGGGCCACGGCAGTGAGCACGACCAGCGCAGCGCGGCCATGGTGCGCCGGGCGGCCGAGCGCTGGGGCATGGCCGAGGACGACGCCCACGAGTGGTATCTGCTCGTCCAACACCACCTGCTGATGTCGTATATTGCCCAGCGCCGCGATATTTCCGACGATGCCTTGATTGCCGAGTTTGCCCGGACGGTTGAAACCCAGGACGCGCTCAAAAAGCTCTACCTGCTGACCTTCGCCGATATGAAAGCGGTCGGCCCCAAGGTCTGGAACAGCTGGAAGGCCGGTTTGCTGAACGAGCTGTATCTGCGCACCCTGGAGCGCTTTGAGACCGGCCTGTCGGTCGAAGAAGACCCCCAGGCCCGCGTTCGGCGTCGTAAAGACGCGCTGGCGACCCTGCTGCCGAGCCACGGCCAGGCCACTCCCGACCAGGTCCGGGCCTTTCTGGCCGACATGCCGGACAGCTATTTCTTGTCCACCCCCGAAGAGAACATCCCCGACCATTTCCGCCTCATCACCCGTTTCAGTCAGACCACGGACGGACCGCAGGACGAGCCGTACCGGCTCACCCTGGCCCATTTTCCCGAGCGCGAGTACAGCGAGCTGACCATTGTGACCCGCGACCGGCCGGGTTTGTTTGCGCTGCTGACCGGTGTGCTGGCGGCCAATAATCTGAACGTTGCCAGCGCCCGCATCTCCACCAGCCGGGACGGCATTGCCCTGGACGTTTTTCGCGTGTCCCACCTTGGGCGCGCCGAGGTCGTCATGGACGGCGAGCTGTGGTCTCGGCTGCAGACCCGCCTCGAAGCGGTCCTGCGCGGAGAACGGACGCTCGAAGATCTGCTCCAGACCATCCGGCCCCCGTCGTATCTCAGGAAACGCCACAGCCGCATCCCAACCGAAGTCACGGTCGATAACGACGGCTCGCCGGTGTATACGGTCATTGATGTCACCGCGCCCGATCAGACCGGCTTCCTGTTTCGGGTCACCGCAGCGCTTTTCCAGCTCGGACTGCTCATCCATCTGGCCAAGATCACGACCAATGTGAATCAGGTTCTGGACGTCTTCTATGTGACCGACAGCCGGGGCGGCAGGATTGATGACCCGGACCAACTCGCCGCCGCTCTGCGGGGGCGGATCGTTGATGCGGAGGGGGAGGGCTGATGGGGGACCAGGACGCTCAGAGCGAGGCGATAGCGGCCAGCGACACCTGCGCCGACGCGTTTCTCAACTATATGACGGTCGAAAAGGGCTCGGCAAAAAATACCATCCTGGCCTACAGCCGGGATGTGGGCGAGTTCTGCCGCTATCTGCGCGAGCAGGGGCTGGACGACCTGCGCCAGGCCGGGCCGCGGCACGTGATCGGCTTTCTGGCTGCGGTCCGCGAGCGGGGGCTGTCGGCGCGCAGCCAGGCTCGGATGCTCACCGTGCTGCGGGGCTTATACCGTTTTTTACAGCGCGAGGCGCTGCTGCCCGGAGCCGACCCGACCGCCCAGCTGCCGTTGCCCAAAATCGGCCGTCGGCTGCCCCAGGCGCCGTCCCAGGTTCAGGTCGAGGCCCTGCTCAGGGCGCCCGACACCTCGACCCCGCTGGGGCTCCGCGACCGGGCCATGCTCGAACTGCTGTACGCCACCGGTCTGCGCGTTTCCGAACTGATCGGCCTCGACCTCAGCCAGCTCAATCTGGAGGCCGGCTTTGTGCGCGTGCGGGGCAAGGGCGAGCGCGAGCGCGTCGTGCCGCTCGGTGGGCAGGCCAAGGCTCGCCTCGAAACCTATCTCAGCCAGGCCCGGCCGGCGCTCCTGAAACACCGCGCGAGTTCTGCGGTGTTTCTCACCCGCTCTGCCAAACCCTTAAGCCGTCAGGGATTCTGGCGGCTGCTCAAACAGTACGCCAGCCAGGTGGCCGACGGCGGGGCGGTCTATCCGCACGCGCTGCGCCACGCGTTTGCCACCCATCTGCTCGAAGGCGGGGCAGACCTGCGGGCGGTCCAGTCCATGCTGGGCCACGTCGATATTGCCACCACCCAGATCTACACCCATCTGAGCAATGAGCGGCTGCGCGAGGTGCACCGCAAATATCATCCCCGGGGCTGAGCCTGGCCGGCCTCAAAGCTGACGCGCTTCCTCTTTGTCCAGGGCGTCGAGCATGGCCCGGACGGTGGTCAGCTTCTCGCGCGGCTTGCCCTGGGGCTTGCCGGCCTCGACCTCATCCGGTCCAGCTGTTTCCAGTCGGCAAAGCTGACGTAGCGCACGCCTCTGTCCGACAACAACCGGGGCAGCGCCTCGGCAGGACTGACCAGGCCGTCGGCTAAGGCCGGCACGTCTTCAAGCATGTGTCTGACGCTGTCTACCGCGTCGGGTTTATTGGTGCCGACAACGCCGGACGGACCGCGCTTGATCCAGCCTGTGACATACACCCGTGGCACCACCGCGCCGGTATCGTGATCGATCACCCGCCCGTCCTGGTTGGGAATGATGCCGGCGCGTTCGTCGAACGGCACGCCCGGCAGGCGGTGGCCCTTGTAGCCGATGGAGCGAAAGATCATCTGAATCGGGAATTCCTCGTAGACGCCGGTGCCCCGCGCGCGCAGCGTACCACTGTCGTCTTTGACCAGCTTGTTCTTCTCCAGGCGCACGCCCTCGACCCGACCGTCGCCCATGATTTCGACCGGCGAGACAAAAAACCGGACCCGGATCTTGCGCCGCCCTCCGCTCTGGCCCTTCTCCAGATGGGCGGCC
>WTHE01000332.1 GCA_011523315.1 Candidatus Binatota bacterium | reverse complement strand
CCACAGCACCTGGCCGGTGATGAAACCGGAACGGTTCGAGGCAAAGCTCAGCACCGCGTCGGCAACCTCCCGGGGCTGGGCCAGCCGTTTCTGGGGGATGTAGCGGCTGAGCTGTTTCTTGGTCGTGTCGTCCTGAATCATGGCCATGCCCTCGGTCCAGCCGGCCCCGATGGCGTTGACCGTGATGCCCTGGCGGGCCCATTCCTGGGACAGGGCTCGGGTCAGGTTGAGCACGCCGGCCTGAGCGGCACAGTAGGCGCTGCCGTTGGCCATGCCGCGTTGGCCGAGCACGGAAACGAGGTTGATGATCCGGCCGCGCTGCTGGGCCAGCATCGGGCCGGCGGCCGCCCGACAGCTCAGGTACACGCCGCTCAGGTTTACGGCCAGCACCCGGTTCCACTCGGCCAGCGAACTGTCCTGGACGGGCTTGGCAAAGGCCAGGTCCGGGGCGTTGACCAGGATGTCGAGGCTGCCCAGTTCGGACACCGTGCGCTCGACCAGAGCCTGCACGTCGCGTTCGCTGGTGATGTCGATTGTCTGGGCAAAACCGTCTCGGCCCATATCGCGAATCGTACTCCCGCAGGTCTGGATGGCGGCCACCTCGCGGGGCGAGGGCAGCACGGTAGACAGGGCTGTATTGGCCCCAGCCTCGGCCAGGGCCAGGGCCAGGGCGCTGCCGATCGGGGTTGAGGCGCCGACGATCAGGGCCGACTTGTCGGCCAGCGAGAAGGCGCTCATTGCGGCTCTCCTTCGAGCGCCACCAGCGGGGCAAAGCCGGTCGGCACCTGTCCGCCGGCCAAGCCCCCGCCCTCGGTACACAGCATCTCGCCGTTCATGTAGTTGGACGCGTCTGAGGCCAGGAACACGCACAGGTGGCCCAGCTCGTTGTCTTTGCCCACCCGGCCGACCGGGATGAATTTACCGCCCTGCCAGAATTTGACCAGCGCCGGGTCGTCGTGGGGAAAAATGCCCGGCATGATGAGGTTGGTCTGGATATTTTTATCGGCGTAGTTCATGGCCATACAGCGGGTGAAGTTGTTAAGCCCGGCCTTGGCCGCAGTGTACATGAAGTTGTAGCGGCTGGCCCGCACCCCGAGACCGGAGGTGATGTTGATGATTTTGCCGCCGCCCTGTTTGAGCATGTGGGGCAGCACCGCCCGACAGCAGAAGACCGCGCCGGTCAGATTGGTGTCAATGCCTTTGTGCCACTCCTCGTCGGTGATGTCTTCGAGCGGTTTGTTCCAGCCCCGGTTCGCCCCGCCGGCGTTATTGACCAGCACGTCAATCCGACCGAACTCGGCCAGGCTGGCCTCAACCATCGCCCCCACCGCGCTGGAATCGGTGATATTCACCGGTACGGCCAGACAGCGTCGGCCTGTGGCCCGGATCATCTCGGCCGTCTCCTCAATCTGGGCCGTGGTCCGCGCAGCCGCCACCAAATCGGCACCGGCCTCGGCCAAGTCAAGGGCCATGGCGCGGCCCAAGCCGCGGCCGGCTCCGGTCATGATAATCGTCTTGCCGTCCAGTCGCAGTCTGTCCAGAACACCCATTGTGTTGCCTCCTGTCGTATGGCACGACATGGCCTAATTACTGGGAGATTGCAAGAGCCGAACGAGACCTATGGCGGCTGAAGATCAGGCCTGGCGGACGTTTATTGAGGGAGCGGTGTATCCCGATGACCAGGCGCCGTGGCGGGATGACCCGGCCTACGCGATCATCCTGGAATATCCGGGTCTGCGCGACAGTATTGGCGGCCATGTGGCGCCCGCGTTGCACCAGGCGCTTGGACTGGTCAAAGCCATGGCGCAGGTGGATGTGCTGGACAGGCTGCGGGCGAACCGGCCAGCCCATGGGCTGTGTCTGGGCTTTGGCGCGAATGCGCTCGAACCCTACGATGTGCTGACGGTTTTTGGGCTGGACCGGGTACACGGCTATGAGTGGATTGGTGCCCAGGTGCTTGAGGCCGCCCGCTTTCTGCACATGAAAGAAGACGCCCGGCTGGCAGCCAAGATTCGCCTGCACCACGCAACGGTCAGCGATCTCAGCGCCCTGGCCGACCGGTCGATACGGGTGATCTACACCGCCAATATGTTTAACCGGGAGATTCCGATGCGCGCCGACACCTTTGAGCGGGCGCTGCACGAACTGCTGCGGGTGTTGGCCCCGGGCGGCTTTGTCTTCAGCCGCGGCTCGGCCGGCGTGTTGGAACAGCGGCTGGGCCAGTCGTGCCGGACCTTGCTCGACACCCCCCTGGTGTCGGTTTTTGAGCGGGGAGAGCCTGGGGCGTAGGCGAAGCTTTCAGAGCAAAGCGTCCACGTCGATACGCAAAGCCGTGGCCAGGGCGGCCAGGGTCCGAGCCGAACCGGTGCGACGGCCCCGTTCGATCTGTGAAAGATACACGGCATTGATGCCGGCGGCTGTAGCCAGCTGCTTCTGGGTCAGGCCACGATGGCTGCGGTAGACCCGCACGGCGTTCTCACCCGCCAACAAACGGTCCGCCACAGCGATGGGAAAGGACTCTTCGTCCTCGGCCTTGGCGCGGTCGTACAGCGCTTCATCACTCAGTCCCGTCCCGGCGCCGGCCGTTGTCAAGCGTTGGTACTCACGCCACGGGAGGACGGCGAAGGCCGGCTTGCCGCTCGCGTCGCGGATGATCTGCGGTTTTGTCATGTCATTCTCCCAGGATTTGTAGACATCGCCACGCGGGCCGATGCGGAGCACATTGATCTCACGCGTCCTTTCAATTCGCTCGAAGATGACGCGCCAGCCGCCAGCCCGCAGCCGAAAACCTGGACGGCCCTGTAAGCGTGCGACATCAATGTCGCGCCGGTCCGGGTCTTGGGCCAGTTTGTCCAATGCACCCCGTACGCGGCGCGCCTCCCGAGCCGACATTCTTTGCAGGGCTTTGATGGCGTGGTGTCTGATTGTCAACCGGTACATGGCAGACCCGTTCTTCCGGGCATATATAGCGAAATGCTCTATCAAGAATCAAGCGTATCGCTATATGCAGGCTCGGAGGGGGAAGCGTGCTACGGCTCTCGCTGAGGGTCCGATGTCGTGTCGGTGTCTACTCGCGGTCGTAGTCTCTGTTCTCGCCATGAGATATACCTGCAATATGTTGAACCGGGAGATTCCGCTGCGCGCCGACACCTTTGGGCGTCCAGACCACGAGCCGCAGCCGAAAAGTGGAGCAACAGGAGGAGGGGGATGAAGCGTTGTCCGTCATGCGGCCGACACAACACAGACCAAGCCCGCTTCTGTGCGTGTTGCAGGACGCTCTTGCCAAGCTCTTCCGGCTCTCTCACCCCTCCTCGTCGACAGGGCTGGAACGTTGAAGGCGTTGTCGTGCTGCTGACCATCGTGAGCCTCGGGGTTGTGAGCATTGCTGCGCTCGGTCGCTGGGAGCCGGTCAGGCGCCTCGTCATTGGGGAACGGTCAGGAGACCAACCGCATCGCGCCGAGCCGCCTCCCGGGCAAGCAGACAGTCCGAGCGCCGGCGTCCCGGACCGTCCGCGTGTCCTGGCCGGGCAGGACATTGAGCGGCGTACGTACGATGTGGTCAATGACTACCGGGTTTCGATTGGCCTTCCAGCGCTGGAGTATAGTGAAGCGCTGGCGGCGATTGCGCGTCAACACAGCCGGGCTATGGCGACTGGGCGGAGCAGTTTCGGTCATGCCGGTGCGCCGCTGCGAATGCGAGCCGCGCAGGACATCATCCGACTCAAGACATTCGCTGAAAACATCGCCTTCAACAACGTTCCGGCTCATCGTGCCCCCCGGCGCGCTCTCAGCGGTTGGCTGGGCAGCCAGAGCCACCGGAAGACGATTGAGGGTGAATTCGACCTGACCGGCGTTGGCAGCGCACGCGGGGAGGGCGGGTTCATCTACCTCACCCAGCTGTTTGTGGACAGGCCATAGCGAGCGAGCAGTCTGTCTGCCCCAACCCTTGTCCGGCTGCGTCCGGCCAGATATAGCCTGAGAGCAGTGCTGACAGGCCAAAGTGCGTTCCAGGCGCCCACGCGACGATATGAGGAGGCCACCGAATGACCCCGACCTCCAGCTTGACCTATGAGCAATTCCTCGAAGCCGTCCGTATCCTGGCCCAGCCAACCTGGACGGACATCGCCGGGGTATTGGTGGCTGGTGTGGTGGGGGTAGGGCAATGTCTGCTGATCGCGTGGGGCATTAAAATCATGAGGGACGGCAACGCCAGCCGAGACGCCAACTTGAAAGCCTTGGAAACCCAGGGGAGAGCCTTGGAAACCCAAGGAAAAACCTTGGAGACTCAAGGAAAAGCCCTAGCCGACATAGGGGCAGGGATTCAGGAACTCTTGCGACGGTCCGCCTCTTAGCTTGCAGTCTTGGCGTGTGGTCAGCTCAGGTTCGATCCCCGGCTGAGAATAAGACGGAGTTCTGAAACCGACCGCCAGTCAGTGCATAGAAGACTTTCCTTCTGTAACCCTTTTGAGCCGTGTAGGTCAGGTTAGCCGGAGGCGTAACCTGACATCCCGTACTTGTCGGATTACGCTACGCTAGAGCAGTTTCACGCTATCTTGAGCCATAGCCAGCATGCGCGAGGTAGTGG
>WTHE01000643.1 GCA_011523315.1 Candidatus Binatota bacterium | reverse complement strand
GGAACGCTCGG
This sequence comes from Candidatus Binatota bacterium, assembly GCA_011523315.1. Lineage (GTDB taxonomy): Bacteria > Desulfobacterota > Binatia > Bin18 > Bin18 > JAAXHF01. The sequence continues at coordinate 4,585 of WTHE01000643.1, read as the reverse complement.
TCCCCAGGGGCAGGTGTTGTTTGACACCAACCGCCATATTCATTTTGTCGGCATCGGGGGGATCGGCATGAGCGGCATTGCCGAGCTGCTGCTGAATCTGGGCTATCAGGTCAGCGGTTCGGACCAGGTCGAGTCGGACACGACCCGTCGCCTGACCCGCCTCGGGGCTCACATCGCCTATGGACATCGGGCTGAGCACATTGACCTGCGGACCGATGTGGTGGTCATCTCGTCGGCCGTGAAGTACGCCAATCCAGAGGTCAGCCGGGCTCGGGAGCTGCGCATTCCGGTCATCCCGCGGGCAGAGATGCTGGCCGAGCTGATGCGTCTCAAATACGGGATTGCGATTGCCGGCACCCACGGCAAAACCACCACCACCTCGCTCGTGGCCAGCGTCCTGGCCCAGGCCGACCTGGATCCGACGTGTGTGATCGGCGGCCGCCTCAACGTTGTCGGCTCGAACGCGCGCCTGGGGCAGGGCCGCTTCCTGGTGGCCGAGGCCGACGAGAGCGACGGGACCTTTCTGCTGCTGAGTCCGACGATTGTCGTGGTCACCAATATTGACCCCGAGCATCTCGATTTTTATGGCGATATGGACCGGGTCAGAGACGCCTATCTGCGCTTTGTCAACCGTATTCCGTTTTATGGTCGAGCTGTCTTGTGCCTGGACAGTGTCAATGTCCGGGCGCTGCTGCCCCACGTCCACAAGCGCTTTGTCACCTATGGGCTGAGTCCGGAGGCCGACCTGATGGCCCGCGATGTCCGCGTGTCGGGTATGACCACCCGCTGTGAGGTCTGGGCCGGCGACGAGCGGTTGGGACACTTGCACCTCAAGCTGCCGGGCCGCCACTCTGCGCTCAACGCCCTGGCCACGGTGGCGGTGGCGCGGGAGCTGGGGATCCCGTTTGCCTGTGTGCAGCACGCCCTGGCCGGCTTTGACGGCATTCAACGCCGTTTTGAGGTCAAGGGCGAGGCCGCCGGGGTGCTGGTTGTTGACGACTATGCGCACCACCCCGAGGAACTGCGGGCGACGCTGCGGGCGGCCCGTGAGGGCAGCTGCCAGGCCGACCCGGCGCGGCGCCTGGTGGCGCTGTTCCAGCCCCACCGCTATTCGCGCACCCAGGATCTGTTTGACGAGTTTCTGTCCGCTTTTGATGATGCCGACACGGTCCTGCTGACCGAGATCTACCCGGCCGGCGAAGAACCGCGGGCCGACGTGTCGGGCCACCGGCTGTACCGGGCGCTGCGCCGGCGCGGTCATACCGAGGTCCGTTTTGTTGCCGACCGGGAAGGGCTGGCCCGAGCGGCTCTCGACTGTGTCCGGCAGGGTGACATGGTCATGACCCTGGGAGCCGGGGATATCCACCGGACTGGGGACGAGCTGCTGGCGCTGCTGCAAAAGAGAGGCACGGGTGCAGGCTGAACGGAAAAACCGACTCCTGCGGCTGCTGAGCGACCACGTCTGCCAGGTCCGTCGCGATGTCATACTGGCCCGCTATACGTCTTTTCGGATTGGCGGTCCGGCCGACATTTTTGTCGAACCCCACAGCCTGGCCGAACTCCAAGCCGTCGTCGGGCTGGTCAGAGCCGAAGGGCTGCCGCTTTTTGTCCTGGGCGGAGGCAGCAATCTGCTGATAAGCGATGCGGGCATCCGCGGTGTTGTCGTCAAGCTCGGCAAGGGGTTTAATTATAGCCGCTGGAGCGAGTCCGGGGCCGACCGGATCGCGCGGCGGGTGCGGGTTGGCGCTGGACGTTCGCTGGGCCGCTTTGTCCGCGAAGCCGTGGCCAAGGGCTATGCCGGGGTGACGTTTGCCGAGGGCATCCCCGGCAGTGTGGGCGGCGGGCTGCTGATGAATGCCGGCGCTTTTGGCGGGGAGTTGAGCCAGGTTGTGGAAATGATTCGGGGTGTTGATCGTGCCGCTCGGGTGGTGTGTCTGTCGGCACGGCAACTCGGCTTTGGCTATCGTCGCACCGCGCTGCCACCCGACTTCATTGTGGCCGAGATCGGTTTTCGCCTGTCCCCTCAGGAGCCGGCCCGGCTCGGCACGGTCATGCGCCGGGCGCAGACACGCCGCCGGACCAGCCAGCCGCACGGCTCTCCCAACGCCGGCTCGGTGTTCAAAAATCCGCCCGGTGCCTATGCCGGTCGTCTGATTGAGCTGGCTGGGCTGAAAGGCGCCCGGTGCGGGAAGGCGCAAGTATCCGAGCAGCACGCCAATTTCATCCTGAATACCGGTGGCGCGCGGGCGGCCGAGGTGAAGCGGCTGATGGAACACGTACAGCGCACGGTGTGGGCTGCCCACCAGGTGTGGCTTGAGCCGGAGCTGCGTCTGGTCGGAGACTGGGAGCAGGGCCGGGGAGGACCGGGCCCGGCTGTCCACGCATCTGAGAAGGGGCCATGAGTACCGAGAGCCCGCGCTGGCGCGGAAAAACGGTCGGCGTGCTGCTGGGCGGTGTATCGGCCGAGCGCGAGATTTCGCTGCGAACCGGTAGGGCGGTGTGTGAGGCCTTGCGTAGCCTGGGCTACGCGGTGAGCGCCATTGAGGTCCAGGCTGACGGCGGGTGGCTGAGCCAAGCGCGCCAGGTCGATGTGGTGTTCATCGCCCTGCACGGAAAGTTTGGCGAGGACGGCACGGTCCAGGCCGTCCTGGAGGTGTTGGGGATCCCGTATACCGGCTCGGGCGTCCTGGCCAGCGCGCTGGCCATGAACAAACCCATGGCCAAACGGGTCTGGCACACCCACGGGATTCCGACTCCGGCCTGGGAGGTAATCGATACCCGGGCGGCGGACAGGAAGCTCGCTACGCTGTCGTTTCCGGTTGTGGTCAAACCGAGCGCCGAGGGCTCGAGCGTGGGGGTGAGTATCGTGCGCTCCAGCCCCGATCTGCCCGCAGCCCTGGCCGAGGCGTCCCGGTTTGACGCGGCCAGCCTGGTTGAGGCGTACATCAGCGGCCACGAAGTGACGGTCGGGATTCTGGGCGAGCAGACGCTGGGAGCGATGGAGGTCATTGCCAAGGGAGAATTTCACTCCTACGAGGTCAAGTATACGGCCGGCCGAGAGGAGTTCCTGATGCCCGCCCCGCTTGCGCCTGCGGTGTATGAGCGCGTGCTCAGGATTGCCCTTGAGGCGCACCGGGCGCTGGGCTGCGGCGGCTATAGCCGGGTCGATACGCGGGTGACCGAAGACGGGCAGATTTTTGTGCTGGAGGTCAATTCCTTGCCCGGGCTGCACGAACTCAGCTATTTGCCACGTATTGCCGCCCACGCCGGGCTGGACTACGCGGCGCTGGTCGAGGCGATTTTGCAGCGCGCCACCCTCTACAGCCAGGGGAGGGCGGGATGAAACACACGCTGTCGACCATGCTATCACCACGAACGCATTCGGCTCGATCATGGGGCACGGGGCTGCTCGTCTTCCTCCTCCTGCTGGGCGGCGTGTGGATCGTGGGGGGACAGCTGATCCGTTTCGTCGCCGACCAGCCCTATTTCGCCCTCCGGCACATCGTCGTCCACACCGACGGGCGGCTGTCGCAGGCCGATATTCGGCGCTGGAGCGGTCTGCACGTCGGTATGTCGGTCTTCGAGGTCGACCGCCGGCAGGTCGAAACCCGGCTGCTCGACCAGGCCCGAATCCTTCAGGCCCGGGTCGAACGCCGACTGCCCGACGCCGTTCACATCCGGGTCGAGGCGCGTCGTCCCGTCGCCGTTGTCCAAGGGGCGCAACTCGTCTATCTTGATCGGCACGGCGGCTACTTTTTTAACCCCGAGCTTTCGACCGCCCGACTCGATCTGCCCCATGTCAGTGGTGTGGCCGACCTGCGGCTGGACGCGCCCGCCGCCCGCCGTGCACTGGGCGGCGTCCTGCGGCTGTTGGCGGCGAGTCGGCTGTGGCGGGAGCAGCTGTCTGAAATTCGCTGGGAGCGGGACGCGGGCTATACCCTGTTCCTGGCCCGGCGACAGATAACGATTCGGGTCGGCCGGGAAACGCGGTCCGAACACTTGGCCTGTGTCGGGCGGGTGCTTGAAACCTGGCCGGTCGATGGGCCGGCGGCCGTGTTTGACGCCCGCTTTCGGAATCAGGTGGTGGTCCGTCCGGTTCCGGCTGTCACCCCAGCGCTGGCCCGCGGGGGAGCTGCCGAGGGAGAAGAAGACGATGCCTAAGGATGCCGCTCTCCTGGTGAGTCTCGATATTGGGAGCTACAAAACCGCGGTGATTGTGGCCCGCCAGAGCCTCGAGGGATTGGAAATCCTGGGGGTCGGCAGCGCCCTGTCCCAGGGCTTGCGCAAGGGCCTGATTCTCAATGTCGAAACGACCGCCCAAACCATCCGCCAAGCCGTCGAGGAAGCCCAGACCGGTGCCAACTGCGACATCTATGAGGTGAGCAGCGGTATTGTCGGCGGCTATGTCGAGGGCATCACCAGCCAGGGCCTGGTCATTATTGAGAACCAGGAGGTGCAGGACGAAGACCTGCGTCGGGTTATTGAGGTGGGTCGTACCCGGGCCCTGTCTGCCGACTGTGAGATCCTGCACGTCATGCCGCAGGAATTCCTGGTCGACGGCCAGGACAGGGGCACGAATCCGGTC
>WTHE01000238.1 GCA_011523315.1 Candidatus Binatota bacterium | reverse complement strand
ACCCCCAGCTCGACCCGTCCGTTGCTGAGGTTGTCCAGCACGGCCAGGTCCTCGTCCAGGTTGATCGGGTTGTGAAAGGGCAGAATACAGATGTCCTGCGAGATGCGGATACGCTCGGTGCGGGCGGCCACCGCGCCGGCCACCGGCACCCAGCTCGGCAGGTAGCCGTCCTCGACAAAGTGGTGTTCGGTAAACCACAGCTGATCAAAACCGAGCGACTCGGCCCAGACCATCTGCTCCAGCGTCTCGGCGTACAGCTGTGGCATGGCCAAGCCGGACTCGGGCGGATTGCGGAAGTCATAGCTCAGTCCAAAGCGCAGGCGGGGCATGAACGGTCTCCCTCCGTGACCGGGGCGTTATAGCCGTTGGGGCGCATCTCCTGTCAGCCCTGCAGGCCGTGCAGACAGCCGATTCGCGCCAGAAGCGGGTCGAGGCCGCTCGTGTCGGTGACGGCGGCATACTTGGCGCGTAGCGCCTGGAGGGATTTGGCGTGGTATTTCTGGGGCTTCTGGGTCCAGGTGTGGCCGTCGAGTTCGACGCTGAACTCTTCCCGGCCGGCGGCGATGGCCTCGGCGTTGGCCAGCGTCCAGGGCATGAAGCGGGCGCCGAGCTGGCGCTCCAGAAACGGCAGCAGGGTCGGCTCCAGATTCGACCACGGCTCAAACTCGCCCACGGCGCGCGGCCACACCATGCGCTGCACCCAGGCCAGCACATGCGGGGCGCGGCCCTCGACAAAGGCGCACGGCGTCGGATCGGTCCAGGCGTTATAGATCTGGCCCCACAGGCCCAGGTCGCCGAACGACGGTCGCGCGCCAAACAGATAGGCGCGGCTGCTGAGATGGGCGTCGAGCTGTTCGATGGCCTCGCAAAAGGATGCCTCAATCTGGGGCGCGGTCTGCGCGTTGGAGCCGACAAACCAGACCCGGTTGACCATGCGTTCGCGCACCTGGGCGACCATCTGGGTGTGCTGCTTGTCGTCGGCCGCAGGCATCATCATGCGGGCGATACGGCCGGCCGAGCTGAGCTGATCGACCTCACGCGCCCAGCGGTAGTGAAACATCCACTTATTGCCCCATTCGTCGCCGAACTCTTCAATCAGGGCCGAGAGAAAGCCGCTGACCGGGTCGGCGGGATGGATGGACGGCGCGGGGTAGCGGGCTTCGAGCTGCTCGATGATCGGGGTCGAGTCCTGCATGCCGGCGTCCTGGGGGGTGACGAGCAGCGGGATGATCGGGATTTTGGCGTACTTGTTGTACTCGTCCTGGACGGCCGCGCTACGGATGATCCACCGGTGGGGAATGTCTTTATAGCGGCAGTAGGAACGAACCTTGACCGAGTAGGGCGAGAGTTCGGCGCCAAACAGACGATACTGGTCGGCCATGCGGTATCCTTTCTGTGGGCGGGCTCAGAAATCGAGCGGCAGGCTGAGGTGCTGCTCGAAGATGAAGTCGCGGTGTGCAATCAGCACCGGATCGATCGCCGACTCGACCGATTCGCGGACGGGCGCCCACATGCTGCGGAAAAAATTCGGCATGGGGTTCTTGTCGGGCGGGTAGGGATCGATGACCTGGGACATATTGGCCCAGTACAGGTCCAGGGCGGTCAGCTGGGCGCCGATAAAATAGCGGCTGCCGGTCCGCTGTTGGGCGCGCAGCCGGGCCGCCAGGGCGCGCAGGATGGGCATGATTTTTGCCGGCGCCGCAGCCGCGTTGTCGGCCGAATAGCCGTAGGCGGCAACCATCGGCGACTGCCTGAACGCCTCGCCCTGCATCTTCAGGATGGTATCAAACATGATATGACGCGCCTGCCAGGTGAAGCCCTGTTCGCCGCACAGCTCGTTGGACAGGCCGATCATCAGCGCCCGGTCCTCGACCGCGGACGGCAGCAGCGACGGCGTGGGAGCCAGCCGCTCGGCCAGCAGCAGGATTTCGTACCAGCCGGTCCGCGCCGGCTCGTTGTCGTACACCGCAACCGGCGCGTTGCGATGGCCGGTCCAGGCCACCAGCTCTGCGTTGGCCTCGCCCGCGTGCTGGGCGACTGGGATATAGGGAATATGTTTGACCTCCAGGATGCTCTTGGCCGCCTGGCTCCACGGCGCCGGACCGCCGATGGTCAGCGCCAGGCGCAGGCCGGGCAGGTCTTTGGCTTCGGCAACGGTTTTGTAGTCCATGCAGAGTTTTCCTTTCCGGTTTACTCGACGATCCGAATCTCGTGCCCTCGGGCCATGAGCGGCGTTTGGACCAGGTCGCGAAAGCCGTCCGGTTCCAGGCCGACCAGTTCGGGTGCGCCCGGAGTGTCGCCGTCCAGCCACAGCTGGGCGATACCGTCGTAGCGCCGCTCTTTGGCCGGATCGACCAGGTTGACGGTGTAGCGCCGGGCGTCAGGCGTGCGCTCGACCGCAGCCGCCACGTTCGGCACGTGGGTCTCAAGCCAGTGGCGGTCCAGCTCGGCCCGCGCAACACCGGCGCGGCGTTTGACAAAAAAGGTGAACTTGGTCGTGGCGCGGCTGGTCGAGCCATCGACGTTGAGGTGCTCGGTCACCACCAGCCAGTTGCCCTTGGTGATATCGGCGTAGTCGCTGAAACGGTCGTCCATGATCTCGGGCGGGGCGTTGCGGCCTATGGTCGTGTCGTAGTGCTGTTCGTCGCGGAACCACAGCTCGGCCATCCCGTCCAGCCCAGGATTTGAGTCAACATCGGCGTCGGCCCCGGGCTGATCAAAAAAGGTGATGCGGTAGCGTTCGGGTTTGGCGATCTTGACCACGTGCGGGGCGTGGACGGTTTCCCACACCCTGACCAGTTCGTCGTGCGAGACCGTGGCCCGGCGGATGACTGTGGCGAGTATCTTGAACATGACGTCCCCCCTTTTCTGTGTAGCGGTCGGGCTGGCGGCCGACCGCCAGCAAGTATAATCGGAAGCGCCCGTGGCGTCCATGCGGCCGGGCAGGTCTCAACCGTCCTCAGCCCGCAGGCGTGAGAAAAAACGGGTCTGGACCCAGCCGGCGTCCCACCATTCGAGCGGGGTGACCGGCACGCCCTGGACCAGGATGGCGAAGTGCAGGTGATCGCCGCCGGCCAGGCCGGTTTTGCCGGTTCGGCCCAGCATGTCGCCCCGCTGCACCTGCTGGCCTTCGGCCACATCGATCTGACTCAGGTGGGCGTACAGCGACATCAGCCCCAGACCGTGATCGACAATGACGCAGTTGCCGTAAATGCCGAGATAGGCGGTGTACACAACCGTGCCGGCGTTGGCCGCCTCGACCGGTCCCTGGGAGGTCGAGGCCAGGTCAAAGCCCAGGTGGGTCTGCCGGTCGACCTCCCGGCCCTGATACACGTAGGAGCGGTGGTCGGCATAGCGGGCCTCGACCTGCGAGTTGCTCAGCTGGCTGAACACCTCGCTCCACAGGGCGTGGTCGACCGAACGGCCCGCGATGTCCTCAATCGCGGCGTCGTTCCGGCGACGCAGTTCGGCGTTAACCAGCAGAAAACGCTCGAGCTGGGTTTCGGGGGCGGGCAGCTCGGACTGTCGGATGACCTCGGCCAGGACCGTGTCGATGAAGCGGTCCGAGATGGTGATTGTGCGCTGACGGAACCTTCGCTCGTGACGAAAGACTGACAGCGTCGTCTCGGTCCGGTTGCCGACATGGTCCTCGGCCCAGAGGCTGATGGGGATCTGGACCGAGTCGTTATGAGCGAGGGCAAACAGGCACACAAACTCGTCACTGTCGGCCGTCGGCTGACGGTAGCCACGGAAGCTCCGCTCGCCAACCGTGACACCGCTGTGTTGCGTGTCCGGGGAGGCCCGATAGCGGATCAGCTCGGCCCCGCCCTGTCGGATGCGGTGCTGGGTCGACAGCAGGATGACTCGGGGCGGGGTGCGGTCGAGCTCGAAGGTCCGAACGGTCGCCGCGCTGCGGCTGAACATCCACCAGTTGGCGTGATCTTCGACTCGCACTTCCACGGAAAAAGCACCGTCTTTGAACGCGGCCAGGCCCGGCGTATCGTCCATGGAAAAGGTGAGTTCGCGCTGCAGGGTGCCGCTCGCCCAGGGGGCCAGGGGGCGGGCGATACGCTCGGTCAGAATCGGGCTGCGGGTGTCGGCCTGGACCGCGACCACCGAGACGCTGGCCAGGCCCTTGCCCGAATCCAGGAGACGCACCGTAATCGGACTCTGGCCGCCGACCGATTCGGACAGCTTGGCCGGCCAGGAGATGACCGGCGGCGAGCCGTCCCAGTTCCAGACCAGGACAGCGACAAGCAGCAGCAGCGGAACGCCTCCCTTCAGCACCAGACCCATGTCTTCCTCCTCAGTCCGTTTTGCTCAGCGGTCGCAGCCTGACCTCGATACTATGCACACTGCTGTTCTCACCCATGTCGGCCTTGTGGCCCGGGTTGAGGGTGTTGACGTTGCGTCGGCCGGCTTCGTGCTTGGGCCAGCGGCCTTTGTAGGAGACGACGACGCCGGGCGGAGCCAGGGCTTCCACCCTTGCCGTGAGATCCAGCCAGCCGGTTTCGTTCTCCAGGCGGACCGGCTCGCCGGGGCGGATGCCCAGGCGGTCGGCGTCCGCTGGGTTCAGGATGACGCTGGCCTGCCCGGCTCTCTGGG
>WTHE01000009.1 GCA_011523315.1 Candidatus Binatota bacterium | reverse complement strand
CCGCGCATCATCAGCGCGACCACGACGACCGAACAGCCCGAGATCCACCCCGTCTGTGAACAGGGCACGGCCCCAAGAAAAATCACGGCCCTGCGCCCTCTGTTCTGCGAGGTCATCGTCGCCCCGCACATAGAGGAGTATATCGCGGCTCTGATCCATGCCACGATTCCGGCCGAGGCGAGCTATATGAACCCGGAGGACAAGGCCACCATGACGCTGGCCAAAGACGAGGAGATCAACCGCTACGTGTCGTTTGGCTCAAGCCCGCGTGGCGGCCAGACCCTGATGCTGGGGGCCAAAGTCGTGGCCCTGCTCGACGGCCGGGCCAACGTCAGCTACGACGACGTGAACCGGGTGGCCGGGCCGACCCTCAACCATCGCCTGGTGCTCAATTTTGCGGCCGAGGCCGACAATGTCGATCCCAACAGCCTGATCGAGCGCATCCTCACCAGCGCGCGTCAACTCCAATAGGGCGATCCGACCGTGGCCAGCCTTGATTCCGCCTTTTTCAAGACCCTGAACCGGTTTCATATTCGCGTCCGCACGGCGCGCGGCCACCGCCCGGGTGAAACCCCGATTCCGCGCACCAGCCAGGCCTCGGGCGTCGAGTTTGAATCCTTCAAGGAATACTCGCCCGGCGACGATTTCCGGCATCTGGACTGGAACACCCTGGGCCGGCTCGATCAGCTCATGGTTCGGACCTTTACCGCCGAACGCGAGATTCCGTTCCACCTCTTCCTCGACACCAGCGCCTCAATGGGCGTGCCGGCCGTGGACGACAAGTTCGGCTTTGCCCTGGATATCATGTCGGCCCTCAGCTATGTCGTGCTGGCCAACAACAATACCCTGCGGCTGATTGCCCTGGCCGCCCCCGATGCCCGGAAACCAGCCTTCCGGGCGACCCCGTTTCTGCGCCACCGCAGCCGGTTTTTTCGGCTCCAGCCGTTTCTTGACAGCCTGTCGGCGAGCGGCAAGACCACGCTGCGAGAATCGGTCCGGGCCTATATCGGGCAAACCCTGGAGCCCGGGGTGGCGATCGTCATCTCGGACTTCATGACGCCGGCCGACCAGTACAGAGAGGCGCTGGCCTTCCTCAAGGCGCGTGGCTATGAGGTCAAGGCGATCCACGTCCTGGGCGCCGCCGAGCTGGACCCCAGGCGGCTCTTCCGCCGCGGCAAGCTGTACGACGTGGAGGACGGCGCTGAGCGCTGGATCACTCTCAGCGAGGCCAATCTGGGCCGCTACCAGGAGCTGTTGCAGGCCCACCTCGGCGCTGTGCGTGACTTCTGTCACCAGCACCAGATTCTGTACAGCCAAGCCTCGACCCGTCAGGCGGTCAGCCAGGTGGTCAGCCAGGAGCTGACCCGAACCGGGCTGCTGGCCCTGCGTTAGGACACGCGCGCCATGGGCATTCTGAATCCAGCCGCCCTGCCGCTCTTTGCCCTGCTGGGCATTCTGATCCTGGTCTACCTGCGGGAGCGCTGGCGGAAACGGGTTGAGGTGTCCAGCCTGATGTTCTGGAACGAAATCAGGGAGGACAGCGTCCGCGTCCGGCGCTTCATGCCGAGCCTGCTGTTCCTGCTGCAAGCCCTGCTGCTGAGCCTGCTGCTGAGCGGGCTGCTGCACCCCTACCGCCCCCATACGGTCACCGAGGTTCAGGGCAACCGCCATATTCTGGTCTTTGACGTGTCGGCCAGCATGCAGGTCCGTGAGGGCACTACCCAGCGCTTCAGCCTGGCCCGCGACCAGGCCGTCCAGGTCGTGCGGTCCCTCGGACCGCTCGACGAGGTGATGCTGATCAGCGTGGCGGCCCGCCCCCGGGTGGTCAGCGGCTTCACCACCGACCACCGCGTCTTTCTGCATCTACTCGAATCGCTGCGGCCCGAGGACAGCCCGACCAACCTCGACCTCGGGATTGAGCTGGCCCTGGCCCAGCGCGACCGGGCCGGCCAGCGGGCCAGCGTTCACGTCTTCACCGACGTGCCTCAGACCCAGCTCAGCCTGCCCCAGGACCAGCTGGCGCATCTGGCCTACCACCAGGTCGGTCGCAACGACGACAATATCGCCCTGGCCGCCCTCAACCTGTACCAGAACCCGTTCCAGCACTACTCGCAGGCGCGCGCCTATATTCTGGTCCGTAACTACGCCGCACGCACCAAGCGGGGCAGCCTGACGGTCCACCTGAACGAGCGCCAGATCTTCCGCCGGGCGTTCAGCCTGCCGGCCCGCGAGAGCGCGTCCTTTTCAATCGGCAACTTCAGCGAGGCCGGCCAGCTGGTCGCCCGGATCAGTCCCGACGACGGGCTGTCGGTCGACAACCAGGCCCTGGCCTGGGTGGCCCAGGGTCATGAGCGCCGCCTCGTCCTGGTCTCGGCCAGCCCCAGCCTGCACAGCGAGCTGCAACGGGTCAGCCGCTCGATTCCCAACCTCAGCCTGACTGCGGTCAGCCCGGACGACTTTTCCACGCTCAGCCTTGAGCCCCAGGACATCGTCCTGTTCCACCAGTTCGTCCCCGGCACGGCGGTCGCCGCCAACAGTTTGTACGTCTTCCCGCCCCCGGACAATCCGCTCTTTCCGGTCGTGGCCGAGGCCAAAGATCTCAGCATTCTGGACTGGCGCGAGAGCCACGAGATTCTGCATAACCTGCAGTATGTTGACGCCCTGCCGCTCAAGAAGGCGCGGGTGCTGGCCCTGCCGGCGTGGGCTCAGGTTTTGATCTCCTCACGCACCGCCGACGGCGAGGTGCCGCTGGCGCTGACCGGCGAGAAAGACGGCCACCGGGTGGTGTGCCTGGCCTTTGACCTGGGCCGGGGCAACCTGACCGACTCCGACAATCTGAGCCTGCTGCTGCTGTTTCTGAACGCGGTGCGCTGGCTGCTGCCGCCAGACCCCAGCGTCCCGGCCCTGACCACGCCCGGCGAAACCTTCTTCGTGCCGACCTCGGTGGCGCTTGAGACCCTGGAGCTGACCCTGCCCGGCGGCGAAACGCGCTCACTCGACGCCGCAGCGGTGGATATTCCACACGTGGGCGCCTATCGGCTGCAAAACGGTGACTACCGGACCATGTGGTACGCGAATTTGTTCGATGAGCTCGAATCGGACATCGGACGCAGCGCTCAAGATGAGCCTGCCCCAGAGGCGACGCCGGTCGTCCTGGACACCACCCAGGCTCCCCACGAGGTCAGCCGCACCGTGCCGGTCGAGTTTGGCCAGCTGTTGTACTACGCCGCCGCCGGGCTGCTGTTTCTGGAATGGCTGTACGCGCTGTGGCGGTATACCCGAGCGAGGGCGGAATGAGCTACGATATTTTCGGACGCAGCTACGTCTTTCTTGAGCCGGACTGGTTCTGGCTGCTGGCCCTGGTCCCGCTGCTGTGGCTGCCGCTGGTGTGGCAGCGCGGACGGGGGGTGTTGTTCAGCGCCGCCGTGCTGCGCAGCCTGGCCGCAGTCGCCCTGGTCGCCGGCCTGGCCGGCCTGAACCTGCAAACCACCCTGTCCGAGCATAAGCTGGCCCTGGTTGCGGCGCTGGATACCTCGGACAGCATCTCGCGTGAGGGCCGCCAGTGGATGAACGACTACCTGGCCCAGCTGCGCGGTCATCTGACCGCCGAAGAGGAGTTTTCCGCCCTGTCGTTTGCCACCGATACCAGCCTGCTTGTCCCGCCCGGCCCGCCGACTTCGGTCAGCGTGTCGGTCGACCCGGACGAGGCCCACACCGGCGGCGGAACGAATATCGCCGAAGCCCTGGAGCGGGTGTTTGCCCTCTACCCCGAACAGGCCCAGAAGCGCCTGCTGCTCATGACCGACGGCAACGAGACGAGCGGCTCGGCGCGCCAGCATCTGGCCCTGGCGCGCCAGATGGGCATCAGTATTTTTCCGGTCATTCCGCCCTCAGGCCAACAGCCCGAGATCTCCCTGGAAAAATTCGTCATCCCGCCCCTGGTGCGGGAGGGCAGCGTGTTCACCCTGCGTCTGGTGGTCCGCAACGGCAATGAGCAGGCGGTCGAGGGCCGGGTGACCATCCACGCCAACCGGGATCGGCTGACCAATCAGTCGGTCCAGCTCGGCCCCGGCCTGTCGGTTTTCGAGGTGCCGGCCCAGATCATGCAGCCCGGCAACTATCTGCTGCGAGCCGAAATCAGGGCCGAGCCGGATACCGTGGCCGGGAATAACCGCCAACACGCCACCCTGGCCGTGTCGGGCAAGGTGCGCTCGCTGGTCATTACCGACAACCCACGCACCCACCTGGCCCGCGCGCTTCAGCTCAAGGAAGTCGATATCGAGTTCCGCAGTCCCGAGGGCATCCCGACCCGGCTGTCGGATCTGCTCGATTATCACTGTCTGGTGTTTGACGATATCGGCCGGGGCGGCATCACCGACCGCCAGATGCGGGTCATCGAGCGCTATGTGCGCGATTTTGGCGGCGGCTTTCTGATGGCCGGGGGCACCCGGTCTTTCGGCGATCTGGCCTTTCGAGAGACGCCGGTCGAGCGGGTCTTACCCATCACCTTTCAGGAGCAACCCCCGCCCGCGCCCAAAACGCTCAAAAAGAAACGCATTCCGATCGCCCTGTTTCTGATCATCGACCGCTCAAACAGCATGGGCTACAACAGC
>WTHE01000759.1 GCA_011523315.1 Candidatus Binatota bacterium | reverse complement strand
CCCCTATATGTACCGGCTGTACAAAGCGCATATTGATAAGCTGTACTGGGGCCGCCAATACCTGCGCTCGGAGTTTTTCGATTTACTGGCCGAGCGGTTTCGCCAGAATCTGTGCTTCGTGGTGGCCCGTTACCAGGGCGAGGTCATCGCCGGCACAATCAACGTCCAGAAGAGCGGTGTGTTGTACGGCCGCTATTGGGGCTGTTTTCGCGAGTTGCGCCATCTGCACTTCAACGTCTGTTACTACGCGGCGATTAGCCACTGTATCCGGAACGGCATCGTGCGCTTCGAGCCCGGTGCGGGCGGTGACTTCAAGCGCCTGCGCGGCTTCGATCCCCAACCGACGATCAGCATGCACTTCATGGCCGAACCGCGCTTTGCCGCAGCGGTGAACCGCTTTCTTGAGCGGGAGCGCGATCAGGTCGATCAGACGATCGACTGGCTGCAGCAGGACAGTGAACTCAAGCTGGGGACAGGCGAGGACAGGCTGCGGCCTCTGCAACAGAAAAAGTGGAGGGGGGAGGCGTGAGGGCGGTCTGGTCCCGCTCGCGCGTTGACAGCCGCCACCGCACGGCCTAGGATCACTCACATACCGGCCACACGGCCGTTGGGGGAGCTGAGGAATCGGCTGAGAGGATGAGTCCTGGACTCATCGACCCCTGGAACCTGCACTGGGTAATGCCAGCGAAGGGAATACGGTGCCACGTTTTTTCTTCCGTCACATCTGTCGTTGTCTCTACCGTATCTGCCGCCCTCCAGTTGGATTGGGGGCGCGCGGAGGCCGGACCGGTTTGTCCTGCTCGAAAAGGGGGTATCTCGATGAGTAATGCGCTGACACACACACGCACGCCGCAAAGCGTGCTGACAACACATCCCGTGCCCGGCTCACGCAAGGTCTATGTCCAAGGGGCGCAGGGGGTGCGGGTGCCTTTTCGTGAGATTGAGGCCGAGGGAGGGGCCAGGCTGCTCGTCTACGACACCTCCGGGCCGTACACCGATCCGGAGGTCGGCATCGACGTGCGCCGCGGCATTGCGCCACAGCGGGCGGCCTGGATTCGCGCCCGGGCCGAGGGCCAAGAGCTGGCCGAGGGGTCTTCCGACTATGGTCGCCTGCGGGAGCGTGATCCACACCTGGCCGGCCTGCGTTTTCCGCACCGCCGTCGTCCCTGGCGGGCCCGGTCCGGCCACAACGTCACCCAGATGCACTACGCCCGCCGGGGCATTGTGACGCCCGAGATGGAGTATATCGCCCTCCGCGAAAACCAGAGCCGCGAGCTGACCCGGTCCGGCGCCCACAACGGCGGCGGCGCCCAGCATCCCGGCCAAGCCTGGGGCGCGTCCATTCCGGCGAGCATTACGCCTGAATACGTGCGCGATGAGGTGGCCAGAGGCCGGGCCATCATTCCGGCCAATATCAATCATCCCGAGCTGGAGCCGATGATCATCGGTCGGAATTTCCTGGTCAAGATCAACGCCAATATCGGCAATTCGGCCGTCACCTCGTCCATTGAGGAAGAGGTCGAAAAGATGATCTGGGCCACGCGTTGGGGAGCCGATACGATCATGGATCTGTCAACCGGCGCCAATATTCATGAAACACGCGAGTGGATCTTGCGTAATGCGCCGGTTCCGGTTGGGACCGTGCCGATCTATCAGGCCCTGGAAAAGGTCGGCGGGAAAGCCGAAGAGCTGAGCTGGGAAATCTATCGCGATACGCTGATCGAACAGGCCGAGCAGGGTGTGGACTATTTCACCATTCATGCCGGGGTGTTGCTGCGTTATGTGCCGCTGACCGCCACACGTCTGACCGGCATTGTCTCGCGGGGTGGCTCGATCATGGCCAAGTGGTGTCTGGCCCACCACCAGGAGAACTTTCTGTATACCCACTTTGCAGAGATCTGTGAGATCATGAAAGCCTACGACGTGTCTTTCAGCCTGGGCGACGGCCTGCGTCCGGGCTCGATCGCCGACGCCAACGATGCGGCCCAGTTTGGCGAGTTGGAGACGCTCGGCGAATTGACCCGGTTGGCCTGGAAGCATGAGGTCCAGACCATGATCGAAGGGCCGGGTCATGTGCCGCTGCACCTGATCCAGGTCAATATGCAGAAACAGCTCGAGGTGTGTCACGAGGCGCCATTTTACACTCTCGGACCGCTGACCACCGATATCGCTCCCGGCTACGACCACATTACCTCCGGCATCGGAGCGGCCATGATCGGCTGGTTCGGGTGTGCCATGCTGTGCTATGTCACGCCCAAAGAACATCTGGGTCTGCCGGATAAGGACGATGTCAAACAGGGCGTCATCGCCTATAAAATAGCCGCCCATGCGGCCGATCTGGCCAAAGGCCATCCCGGGGCGCAAGCCCGGGACAACGCCCTATCCCGGGCGCGGTTTGAATTCCGCTGGAAAGATCAGTTCAATCTGTCGCTCGATCCCGAAACCGCCCAGGAGTTTCACGATGAAACGCTGCCGGCAGAGGGTGCCAAAGTCGCCCATTTCTGCTCGATGTGCGGTCCCCACTTCTGTTCGATGAAGATCAGCCAAGAGGTGCGGGACTATGCGGCCGACAAGGGTCTCGATGAAGGAGACGCCCTGAAGGCCGGGATGGAGGAGAAAGCCCGGGAATTCAAGCGTGACGGTGCCGAACTGTACCGCTAGGGGGCGGTCCCGGAATTGACACTGCCCAGGCTCGCTCGCTATGCTCCGTTACAGCTGTTGAAGAGAGGACGATGGGCATGGCAGAGCTACGCGCGATCTCCGGTGGAAAGGGCAAGGACAAGACATTCTGTCTGGTGTACGGAGTCGGCCTCTTCCCGGCCCAGCAGATCGACCAGCTCCGGGCCGGTCGGGTCGAGTTCGGCGCGGACAGGCATGCTCGTGTCCCACTCCATCTGATACAGGGCAGCCGCGCCCACATCCGCGCCCAGCTGTTAGCCAGCCTGGACGCTTTCTTCGATATCCATGCTGATGAGGCGGCGGAGGAGACAGCCGCCGTCGCCAGACCGAAGAGGCCGCCTGCTAGTGAGTGAGGCCTGCTCGTGGAGGACGCATGCCCTATCCCCAAGCCCTGCAAGCCCTTATCCAGGACTACCCGCTGCTGACCCTGGTCGGCAACACCCCGCTCGTTCCGGTCAGTCTGTTTCGGTCCGAACTGCCCGAGGTCGAGATCCTGACCAAGTGTGAGTTCCTGAATCCCGGCGGCTCGGTCAAAGATCGGCCCGTCCTGCGTATGCTGACCCAGGCCATGCTGGATGGACGTTTGCCGCCCGAGCGGGTGATTCTGGATTCCTCGTCCGGTAACGCTGGCATTGCGTACGCCATGATCGGCTCGATCCTGGGCCGCAAGGTCGAACTCGTCGTGCCGGAGAACGCCAGCCAGGAGCGCAAGCAGCGCATCCGCGCCCATAGGGCGAACCTGGTCCTGACCGACGCCGTTGCCGGCTATGACGAGGCCCTGCGAGAGGTGCGCCGTCGCTATGAAGCGCAGCCCGAGCACTACTTCTTTGCCGATCAGTACAGCAACGACAGCAACTGGCGGGCCCATTATGAGACGACCGCCGAAGAGATTTTGTCTCAGACCGACGGCCGCCTGGACTGGTTTGTGGCCGGCGTCGGCACCGGCGGCACGATTACCGGGGTGGCCCGCCGCCTCAAGGCTCACAACCCGGCCATCAAGATTGGCTGTGTGGCGCCCGAAGAGTTTCCCGGGGTGGAAGGGCTGAAACCCTTAGGCCCGGACTATATCATGCCGGAGATCTTCGATCCTGAGTTGGTCGACGCCTGGATACCGGTCCAGATCGAGCACGCCTATGAAATGTGTAACCGGGTCGCCGGTCTGGGGTTCTTTATCGGTCAGTCTTCGGGGGCGTATTTGTATGGCGCCTGGAAAACCGCCCAGCAGCTTGGGCGGGGGCGTATCGTGACCTTATTCCCGGATATTGGTGAGCGCTACAGCAGTACCAGTCTGTGGGAGGGCTAAGCCGGTCGCCGGTTTATTTGGCGAAGCCCCGGCGCAGGGCTCTGACGGCCTTCATCATGCCTGTCAGCGAGGTGGCTTTTTCGGCGGCGACCAACTGAGCCAGGGCCTGCTGTTCGGCTCTGCTCAGGCCCTGCTCCTTTTGCTGGGCGGCGTCCCGGATGAAGCGTTGCCACATGGACATGGTCGGGATGGACGGTTTGGCTCTGCGTAGCAGACTGCGGACCTTCGGGTTGGCCAGCAGATACAGCTCCTGGGCGTTGAGATTGAGCGCGGTCGAGAGCTTCTCGACGACTTTCTGGCTCGGGTGGCGCATGCCGCGTTCCAGATAGCCGATATAGTTTGCCTTGACGCCGACTTTCTTGGCAACCATTTCCTGGGTCAGCGAGAGTTCGCGCCGTCGGTCTTCGATCACGCGCCCGAAGCTTTTTTCTGCCATAGTCGAAGGCCCTCCTCCAGCCTGAGACAGTGTCGTCACTTCTAGCATACTTGCGCGTGTCGCGTAAAGCGTGACGGCGGCTGTATGACTCGCACAGTGAGAGGGACGCACCGGCCGACCAGATCCTCACTGGATGTGTGGATCGCGGTGCACAAAAAGCCCGCCTGACGGCGGGCTGGGGCATGGTCGCACGGTGACTCGAAC
>WTHE01000257.1 GCA_011523315.1 Candidatus Binatota bacterium | reverse complement strand
ACTCCAGGGCGGCCGTCTTGGTCAGTCCGATCACCCCGTGTTTGCTGGCCACATAGGCCGCCATACGCTTGACCCCAATCAGGCCGGCGCCCGAGGCGGTGTTGACGATAGCCCCGCTGCCCTGTTGCAGCATGTGCGGGAGTTCATATTTCATGCACAGCCACACGCCCTTCAGGTTGATGCGAATGACCGGCTCCCAGTCCTGCTCGGTCTGCTCGGCCGTCCGGCTCAGCACGCCCTCGACGCCCGCGTTATTATGGGCGCAGTCCAGCCGTCCGTAGGTGTCCACCGCAGCCTGAACCATGGCTTCGACCGAGGCCGCCTGCGAAACATCGGTCTCGACGAAAACCGCCTCCCCGCCGGCCGTCTTGACCAGCTGCACGGTCTCTTGTCCGCCGACCACGTTCAGGTCGGCCGCGACGACTTTGGCGCCCTCGCGGGCAAAGACCAGCGCGGTTGCCCGACCGATCCCCGAGCTTGCCCCGGTGACCAGGGCGACTTTGTCCTGCATCAGTTCTGCCATACATGCGTCTCCTGTGTTCAGGGTATTGGCCCCTCTTCTTACACCCTGCCCTGCGCCGTCCGCAAGCTGAGACGCCCGGCCCGGCTTGCGCTTTTCCCGACAGCGGGTTTAATGGGCAGATCGGCCCCGGCTCCCGCCCCGTTCAACCCAAAAGGAGGAAACACCCATGCCGCTATACCTCGACGAAATCTACTTAAACGCCAGCAGCTCGGACAACACCCAAAAAGGGGTCGCCCTCATTCAGCAGGTGCTCAAGAACGGCTTTCCGCCCGGAGTGACCCTCAAGGCCGGCCCGTGGGCATCGAACGAAGAGGCCAAGATCGTGCTCATCCTCGACATCCAGGACCATTCGCTGACCTTTGACGGCTTTGCCAAGGCGGTCGGTTCAGGCACGATTGCCCGGCGGCGTCTCACGCCGCTGGTGGAGTGGAGCGCGCTTGAGAAAGCCATGGCGTCATAGCGGCGTCCCGCCTGCGGAGCCGCCCGCCTGACCCGTAGGGAGCCGGAGCCGGCCCCTGAGAACTGTTCCAGGTTTGGCTGGACCGGAGGACAGGGGCAAACATCATGAGGGAGATTTGAGAGATGGCGATGAATCCGACTGACCTCAGCCCCAGAGAACGGCGAGCGCTTTCAGACCTCGCCGCCAAGAGTCAGGACGAAACCTTGCGTACAGCTGTCACTGCCTACCTTGAACGCTCGGCTAAAAAATCAGCATCCGACGGCGCAGTTCGGTCTGAACAGGAGCGCGAACACGCTTTTCTTGAATCGGCAGGTGGCTGGGACGACATGGATGTGGATGCGTGGCTGGAAGAAATCTACACTCAGCGGCTCCAGTCTACCCGTCGTGCGCCTGAGCTGTGACTCTCACTTACCTCATCGATACGGACTGGGTGGCTCACTATTTCAAGGGGCGGCCCAACATTTAGCCTAGAGAGACCTATGGAAGAGAAGTCGGCTCCTTGGCTAAGACAGGGGTGCGTCTGCCTGCCCCGCTTCGGCCTGACCGACCAGAAACTCGTGCACCAGCTGCTGAAAGGTCTCGCGCTTGTCGCGCATCGGGCTGTGGCTGGCCTCGGCAATACACGCCAGCCTGGCCCCAGGAATCGCGGCGGCCAGCACCTCGCCCTGCTGCCAGGGCACCAGACCGTCCTTTTGGCCCCAGACAATCAGGGTCGGTACACGAATGCTTTGTAAGCTGAGATCCGCATCGACACCCCGGCCCTTGGTCAGCTCGGCCACCAGCCGCCTGCCCTTCCACTGGCGTTTGAATTCCGGTCCGCTACGCACGTCTTCAAGATGACCGCCAAAGTCGGCCGCAATCAACACCGTGCCGGTCTTGGCAAACGCGGCGGCCAGAAAGGCGTCCTCGTCGATCCGGGCCAGGTCGGCTCCAGGATGCGCTGGACAGTCCAGGCCGAGCGGATCGACCAGCACCAGACGTGAGACCCGTTCGGGCTGCTCACACGCCAGTCGCAGGGCGACCCAGCCGCCAATCGAATGACCGACCAGATCGACGCTGGGAAGTTCCAGGCTGTCGAGAAAACCGAGCATAACCCGGGCGTAGTCCCGGACCGAGCCGACGCTGGGCGGAATCTTGCCCGTCTGCCAGCCCGGCAGCTGGGGTGCATAGACCTCGTTGGTCACGCCCATGCCCAGGTGATGGGTCTCCCAGCGTCCCCAGCCGCCTATGCCGTGGAGGTAGAGCAGCGGCCGGCCCCGGCCGCCCCTGAGGTATTGGACGTTCAGCTCACCGACCTTGACGCTGGTTCGAGAAAACTGCGATCCGTATCCGGCTCCCATGACACGCCTCCTCGCTCGGCCGCCTCAGGCGGTGATCGTCAGCCAGTGCTTGAAGCACTCAATCTCAAAAAAGGACTCGTCGGCCTCCGGGTCGGGCTGGGGGGCGTCGGCCGGCACACGCACGCTGAGCCGGATGCGGTACCGGTCACCGGCCACCACCCGCTGCTGAGCGGCCAGCGCGGCGTTCGGTTCGTGCTGATCCGGGATGCAACTGAACTGGCCGTAGCTGCCCTCAAAAACGGTCCGGCGATCCTGCCCGTCCCGATCATAGGTTTCCAACACCACCTGGGCATCGTCCGAGACTGGCTCACCATCGCCGGTCACCAGGTGCAGGCGGATGGCGCTGCCCCGATAGCTGGCGGTCGGACCGACGAAAATAATCTCGTACGGAAAGCCGTCCGGCTCGCGCTCGGGAACCCGCATCTCCCAGCCGCTGGTCACGGCTCCGTTGTCTCGCTCGACAAACTCGCTCACGGTCTCCGGCGCTTCCCGCACCAGGCTGTAGTTGAAGTCACCGTACAGCGGCAGCGGCCCGGCCGGTCGTTCCTGCTGGAGTTCGTAGGTCGCAGTCCGGGTCTCGACCTGGGGCTCAGGATCGCAGTTCACCCCACGCAGCGCCGGCACGACCTGCTCGGCAAACAGCCGCTTGGACTTCATGACCAGCTCGTGGGCCAGATTGCCGACGTGGAACATGCCCATGAAATGCCCATAGCCGGCAATCTGCATATCCTGCTCCAGCCAGCGGGTGACATACTCGGGGTCGCCGCACACGATAAAGCCGTTGTCCCGCATGGTCTCAAACGGGGTGTGCGGTCCGGGAAAATCCTGCTCGATCTTGCGCCGATGCTGGTAGGAACGGTCGGTGGTCAAGCCCGGCACCGGCGCCGGATTATTGACTGGCCGGGTGATGGTGCGGAAAAAATAAGACACCGCCTCGCGGACCTCTTCGATCGCCCGCTCGTTGGTCTCGGCCACGTGGATCAGCCGCGCGCCCACAAAATTGTCGAAGCCGGGCTGCCAGTCGAAACGCTCACGGGCGACCTTGCGGTACAGGTCAAAGGCGTCCTTGAAGGCTTCGGGCGGAAAAAAGACCTGGGCGCCCGAGATGCGTCGCTCGGCGGCAAACTCGACCGACTCCAGAGACCCGGCCGGCATCCAGAACGGCAGGGGACGCTGAATCGGCTTGGGCCAGATCGACACCCCGGTCAGATCCCAGAACTTGCCCTTATAGTCAAAAATCTCCTCGTTCAGACACTTATGGATGATGTCGTAGGACTCCATCAGACGCTGGCGGCCGGTGAACGGGTCCACATTGTAGGAGACGTACTCCTGGGGCACCCCGCGCACAATACCGCCGATAAACCGGCCGCCCGACAAACAGTCGAGCATGGCAAACTCTTCGGCGGTGCGGATCGGGTGGCGGAGCGGAATGACGTTGCCGATCACCCCGACCTTCATCGAGCTGGTCCGCATGATGATGGCTGTGGCCATCAGGTTGCAGGCCGGCTGGATATTGGCAGCGGTGAAATGGTGCTCGTTGACAAACGCGCCGTCAAAGCCCAGGTCCTCGCAGATCGCCCACTCGTCAAGATGCTCGTGGTAGGTCTTGGTGACCGCCTGGGGCTCGCAAAAACGGTTGGTAAAGCGCACCTCCGGTCCGATCTCGGCCGGCAGGTCGGGATAGGTCAACTCGTCAAAGGTGTAGAACTTCATGCACGCCCCTCCTCTTGGCCGTTGCGAAACGCGGGCATCACATACTTGGCGAAGCGCTCCAGCGAGGCGATGACATGCTCGGGCTGCATGCCGCCCCGGGCCACCTCGAGTAACAGATAGTTGGTGCCATAAAATTCCTGAGCCCAGCGGATGCGCTCGATCAGGTTGTCGGGATCGCCGATCAGAATCAGGTTGCGGCTGTCCAGATCGTCGTAGCTCACTCCGGCGAAGCCTTCGAGCATGACCTTATGCCGGTCAAAGCTGGGCGAGGTGTGCGGCCGTCGCGCGGCCAGGCTGCCGAAGAAATGGTAGTAGTCAAAGACGTGCTGACCGCCGTGGCGGTGCGCCTCTCCCGTACTCCAGCCGCCCCTGGCTCAGCACGTCGAGCTATGTGATCCCCTCCTCCTTTGGGTTATCTCCTCTTGCCACTATTGCAGCATGGCGTCCCAGCCTCTCCAGTACAGTTCGCCCGCGCAGCGCGCCTCTTTGATGAACTCCTGGCGGTCACGGTCGGTGGTCAGCAGACGATCAACCAGCTTGCGCCCGGTCTCGGCGTGCTCCCGGTCGGCCTCCATGTGACCCGAAAAGAACCGCAGGGCGTCGGGA
>WTHE01000781.1 GCA_011523315.1 Candidatus Binatota bacterium | reverse complement strand
GAATATGGGTATGCTCGGGCAGCCACAGCGACTCAAAGCCCCGCGCCTCGCACTCCTTGGCCAGCTCGTCGGCCGGCAGCGTATACTCGGTATTGAAACTGAAAACGCCAAGGTCCATGGTCGTGTCTCCTGTCCGGTTCAGACAAATTCGAGCACGTCTCCGCTACGGGCGATCCGTCGGTAGTAGCAGCGCGGTCTGGCCTGCCCGTCTGCGTCTTTGGTATGACACACCCCGCCCCGGCGGGGAATCACGCGGTACAGCAGGGAGTTCTGCTCGCAGTTGAGACGTACCTCGACCAGGTCGAGCACGTCGCCCGAGGTCGCTCCTTTGTGCCACAGCTCGTTGCGTGAGGTTGACCACAGGACGGCCTGACCGCGCTCCAGCGTCTCCCGCAGGGCCAGCTCGTTGGCATAGCCGATAAACAGCACGTCGCCCGTCCGGGCGTGTTGCAGCACGACCGGCACCACGTCCAGGCCCTTGTCCGCGATACTGCCTAATTTCTTGAAATCGAGCCTGATTTCGGTGCCTTCTTCCAAGGCATTCATGTCGCCTCTCCTCTCCAGTCCGTATGGGTTCAGCCCGAGCCATGGTCTGCGGCGCGCGGCGGCCGCAGGTCCACCCAGCGGCCAGTCGTACGCTGAATCAGCTCAGACCACAGGTCTTCCGCAGGCCGGTGAAACACGGCATCGATATCGGCCGCAACGATGTGCCAGTCCCCCCGCTCCACCTCGCCGTCCAGCTGGCCCGGAGCCCAGCCGGCATGGCCGGCGTACATCCGAAACGTGCCGCCCCGGGCGAGTTCGTCCTCCACCACGCTCGGACTGCCGCTCAGGTAGACATCGGCAAAAACGGGCAGGCTCTCGTCAGGCGGCTGCTCGGCGCGGAACAGCAGCAGCATGACGGAAGGGGCGACCGGCCCACCGCCGTATACCACTCCAGCCTGGGGTGTGACTCGGAGAGACTCGGGCACGACCTCGGACAGCTGGACCGTAGTGGGACGATTGATAATCACACCCAGTGCTCCCAGCCGTCCATAGCCGAGCAGCAGGACAACCGACTGGGCGAAATTGGGATCGGCGAGCTGATGGGCGGCCACCAGCAGCTTGCCCTTGCCCAACTCGGCCGGATCGGCCGTGGGCGGCTCATCGGCACCGGCCAGGCTGGCGACGGCCAGGCCGACCCCTATCGCCAGCCAGGCCCGCACGACTCCGGCTCCCGGCTCAGTCGCCAACCGTCTCCGGCACCGACTCGGCCGGCGCGGCTTCGGCCTCGTCAGCCGGCCGCGGCTCGTAACGGAACACCAGGCCGTCCTCGCCAAGATCGATCTCGACCCGGCCGCCGTTCTGGAGCTGGCCGAACAGAATCTCATCGGCCAGCACCTGTTTGACCTCGCTCTGAATCAGGCGGGCCATGGGCCGGGCGCCAAAGGTCTTGTCATAGCCTTTTTCGGCCAGATAGCGCCGCGCATCGTCGGTCAGCGCAATGCGTACATTCTTCTCGGCCAGCTGATCGATCAGCTCTTTCATGAACTTGTCAACCACCCGCTCAACGGCTGCGGGCGGTAGCGTCTGGAAGTGGACGACCCCGTCCAGACGGTTGCGGAACTCGGGGCTGAACAGTTTTTCAATCGCCTGCTGGTCCTTGCCCTCGTTGGACTGCTCGCCAAAACCGATCGCCGTGGCCGCCATTTCACGCGCCCCGGCATTGCTGGTCATAATCAGGATGACGTGCCGAAAGTCGGCTTTTTTGCCGTTGTTGTCGGTCAGCGTGGCGTGGTCCATGACTTGCAGCAGGATATTGAACAGATCGGGGTGGGCCTTTTCAATCTCGTCCAGCAGCAACACCGAGTGGGGGTTGCGGGTAATCGCCTCGGTCAGCAGCCCGCCCTGGTCAAAGCCGACATAGCCCGGCGGGGCGCCGATCAGCCGCGAGACGGTATGCTTTTCCATGTACTCGCTCATGTCAAAGCGCAGGAACTGCAAGCCCAGGGTCTGGGCCAGCTGCTTGGCCACCTCGGTTTTGCCCACCCCGGTCGGCCCGGAGAACAGAAACGAGCCGACCGGCTTTTCCGGCTGGCCCAGACCGGCCCGGGCCAGCCGGATGGCGCGGACAATGACCGCAATGGCCGGATCCTGGCCAAAGACCACCTTCTTGAGATCGTCGTCGAGCCGGTGGAGCCGGTCCTTGTCGGAGATCGACACGCTGCGGGGCGGGATCCGGGCAATCTTGGCCACCACCGCCTCAATATCGGTCTCGCCGATAATCTTATCCTCGTCGGTGCTGGGTTTGATCTTGAAGGCCGCGCCGACCTCGTCAATGACATCAATCGCCTTGTCGGGCAGGAAACGGTCGTTGATGTATTTGGCCGACAGCTCGGCTGCAGCCTTGAGCGCGTCCGGGGTGTAGGACACGCCGTGGTGATCCTCGTAGTAGGATTTCAGGCCCTCCAGAATCTTGACCGCGTCTTCGATACTGGGTTCGTGAATCTCAATCTTCTGGAAGCGCCGCGCCAGGGCGCGGTCGCGCTCAAAATAGCTGCGGTACTCGTGGTAGGTCGTGGCGCCGATGCAGCGCAGTTTTCCGGACGCCAGGGCCGGCTTGAGGATGTTCGAGGCGTCCATCGAGCCCCCGCTGGTCGCCCCGGCGCCGACAATGGTGTGAATCTCGTCAATAAACAGAATGGCGTTGGGATCCTTGCGGAGCGCGTTCAGCACGGCTTTGAGCCGCTCCTCGAACTGGCCGCGGAACTTCGTGCCGGCCAGAACCGAGCCCATGTCCAGGGAGTAGATCCGGGCATCCTTGAGCACCTCGGGCACCTCGCCGTTGGCGATCTGCAGCGCCAGCCCGTCGGCGATAGCCGTTTTTCCGACCCCGGAATCGCCGACATACACCGGGTTGTTTTTCCGCCGCCGGCACAGCACATGGATGGTGCGTTCGACCTCGACCTCGCGGCCGATCAGGGGGTCAATCTCGCCGTCCCTGGCGCGCTGGACCAGGTCGGCGGTGAAAGCCTTGAGCGGGTCTTTGGCCGGCCGGGGCTCGTCCTCGTCGTCCACACCCTCGGCCTCCGGCTGGGCGGCCGGCTCGTCGTCCTCGTCGTCGGGCTGGACCTTGGAGATGCCGTGCGAGATGTAGTTCAGCACGTCGAGGCGGCTGATGCCCTGCTTTTGCAGAAAGTACAGGGCGTGGCTGTTTTCTTCCCGGAACAGGGCGACCAGAAAGTTGCGCCCCTCGACCAGGTCTTTGCCGCTGGACTGGACGTGCATGGCCGCCCGCTGCAAGACCCGCTGAAAGCCCGAGGTTTGCTGGGGGTCAACGTCACTCTCTTCGGACAGAGCCTCGATGTTGTCCTCGAAGAACTGCACCAGATCCTTTTGCAGCTGTTCGACCTCGCCGCCACAGTTGCGCAGGATTTCGGCCACATCCTCGTCAAACGATAGGGCGTACAACACGTGCTCGAGACACAGAAACTCGTGGCGCCGCTGTCTGGCTTCCTTGATCGCCAAGGTCAGGGCAATTTCAAATTCCCGACTAATTTGCATTCTCCGCTCCACTCCTTCCGCGGGCCTGGCCCGGGAAGCTGTGTTCTCTGCGGTCGTCCTGTTGGGCGGTCGCAGGATCAGGCTTCTTCCATACTACATTTCAGGGGAAACTCGTACTTCTTGGCCAGTGAGTGGACCTTGTCCACCTTGGTCTCAGCCACCTCGTAGGTATACACCCCGGCCACCCCCATGCCTTTGCGGTGCACGTGCAGCATGACCTGGGTGGCTTTGGTGGCGTCGTGGTTAAAGACCGACTGCAGGATGTACACGACGAACTCCATCGTGGTGTAGTCGTCGTTGTGCAGCAGCACCTTGTACAGCGGCGGCTTTTTGGTCTTTTTCTCGGTCTCGGTTATTACGTCACGATCAAGATCGGTATCGTTGTCGTAATCCTTGGCCATATCCCCCTCCGTCGTTCAGAGAACGTCTGTCCACCAGGGCTCCCTACTGTCCATAGCGCTCGGACGGCGGTTTGCCAAGAGGACCCGATTTTCAGACGACCCGATTCTCAGACCCGATTCCAAGAAGACGCGGTTTCTGGTATCTCCTCGACCAGAACCGAGGCGGGATTCCACGCCGCCCGGATACGGAGGCTCTCATGACACACACGCCGGCCTATCAGCTCCCCACCCAGGTCAGCCCCCAGCGCTACGCCATTCGCCTCACCCCTGACCTGCGCGCGTTTACCTTTGACGGAGAAGAGACGGTGGACATCACCGTCCACGAGCCGGTCACCGAGATTGTGCTGAACGCCATCGAGCTGACCATCCACAGCGTATCCGCCAGCGGTCCGGACGGCCAGACCCTGGACGGCACGGTCAGCCTGGACAACGAGCAGGAACGGGCGAGCTTCCACTTTCCCCAGCCCCTCGCCCCCGGCGCCTGGACCCTGGGGATCAGCTTCAGCGGGATCCTCAACGACAAGCTGCACGGCTTTTACCGCAGCACCTACACCACGGCCGACGGCCAGGAGAAGGTCCTGGCCTCAACCCAGTTTGAATCCACCGACGCCCGCCGC
Organism: Candidatus Binatota bacterium; assembly: GCA_011523315.1. Taxonomy (GTDB): domain Bacteria; phylum Desulfobacterota; class Binatia; order Bin18; family Bin18; genus JAAXHF01. The sequence continues at coordinate 84 of WTHE01000781.1, read as the reverse complement.
GCGTTTCCGTGCTGGGACGAGCCGGCGCTCAAGGCGGTTTTTCAGGTGACCCTGGTGATTGACGCCGACCTGACCGCTATCTCC
>WTHE01000530.1 GCA_011523315.1 Candidatus Binatota bacterium | reverse complement strand
TGTCGGGACCGACCAGGAATGCCTGACCCCAGACATGGTAGCCGCCGAGGACTCCCGGCCCGTCGAGGGGGAGTTGGCCGGGCAGGGCCAGGCCGTGGTCTCGGATGAGGACGCGCTGCTCAGCATCCACGACGGTCAGGCTGGTGCTGAGCGCCTCAAAGGTCGCGCCGTCGGCCGCCGCTCGGGACAGGACGAGTTCGGTTCCCAGAAAGCTCGCCCCGGCCGCCAGCTCGATGCGCAGCGCCTGGCCGAAACGCGCCCCGGGAAACAGGATCAGCGGCTCGGGGCAGTATTCGGCGTAGGCGCCGGGGCCGAGGCTGAAGCCGACGCGCTGGAGGGCGCAGTTGGCCGTCATGGTGTGGATCTTCTCGGCCGCCTGGGTGGTGACATGGACCTGGGTGCCGGCCTCCAGGTCAAACCGCAGCTCGGCGCGATCGCCCTGAATCAGCCCGCCGGCCGGAGTTTGGACGTATACCACGGCCATGCCCGGCACGGCCGGGTCGAGGTACCACGGCCGGGTGCAGTGAAACGGATGGCAGACAAAGGCGTGGCCCAGCCGGGTCGTGTCCGAGCGGACGGCAAAGGCCAGCCGACACACCCCCCGCTTGCCGGTCGAGCCGGCCGGGCGCTGGGCGAGCGGCTCGGCCGCGTAGGCGCGGAAGACGGCCGGCCAGGCATCAGACACCGTTTGGCACGCAGCGGGCGCGCCGGTTAGCCGAACAGCAGCTCGCGCTGTATCCACGCCCCCACCTCGCCGATGCCCTGGCCGGTTTTACAGTTGGTGAACACGACCGGGCGCTGGCCGCGTACGCGCCGGGCGTCCTGAGCCATGACCTCAAGGCTGGCGCCAACGTAGGGGGCCAGATCGACTTTATTGATGACCAGCAGGTCGGAACGGGTGACGCCCGGGCCCTGCTTGCGGGGAATATCGTCGCCGCCGGCCACATCAATCACGAAAATAAACGCGTCGGCCAGCTCCGGCGAGTAGGTCGAGGCCAGATTATCCCCGCCGCTCTCCAGCAGGATGAGGTCGAGGTCGGGAAAGCGGACTTCCAGCTGGTGGACGGCCTCCAGGTTCATGGTCGGATCTTCCCGAATCACCGTATGCGGGCAGGCCCCGGTCTCCACCCCGACGATCCGTTCCGGGGCCAGGAAACCCCGGCTGCGCAAACGCCGGGCGTCTTCTTCGGTCAGGATATCGTTGGTCACCACCGCGACCCGTTTGCCGCTGTCTTGCAGCTGAGGCACGAGCCGCTCGATCAGCGCCGTCTTGCCCGAGCCGACCGGGCCGCCAATGCCCAGACGTGGCACCTCGGCGTGCATCATGGCGTCTCCTCGGGCTCCACAAAGCCGCGTTCCCGAGCGGTCCGGAGCGCCTGCCGGCGTACCTCGGCGTCTGTCGTACTGCCCTCGGTCAGGCTGTTCAGACCCAGCACGATACGCTGGCCACCGAACGGCACGAGGCTGACCGCTTTCTCTTCTCCGGGCTCGAAGCGCACCGCAGTGCCGGCCGGAATGTCGAGATGCAGGCCAAAGGCAGCCGCGCGGTCGAAGCGCAGCGCCCGATTGACCTCAAAAAAATGGTAGTGCGAGCCAACCTGAATGGGCCGGTCGCCGGTATTCAGCACGCTCAGGGAGTGGCTCGGCCGGTCGGCGTTGAGGCTGAGCGTGCCTGTGGCCGGCAGAATCTCGCCGGGGATAGGTGTCTGGGATGCCATGTTGTCCTCTCTTAATGGGTCGCGCTGCTGAAATCCGCAAGAAGCTTGCCAGCTCTGCGGCCGGTGGGGGAGGGCTTTTTCCCGGCCCAGGAGAACAGATGCCCACAAAGTAAGCATGGCCATGCCCAAAGCCTGGGCAGCTGACCCGTCGCCGACCCGCCCGCCGGGCCACGAGCCGTCTGCCCGCCCGGTCCCGTAAGCCTGCTCACCGCGCGTATTTTTGCCATGCAGTGGCCTGCCGTCAACATCTGCGCGCTCCCCGTCGCCCCGGCCTGTCAGGGGATGGCCCGCTTTTTGCTCTATTCGACTGGCCTGAAGCGCTTCGTGTCACGACTGAAAGGGAAAGGGATTTATGCACACACACACATGGAAGACTCTGATTGTCGGAGTCTGTTGCGCCTTTGGCGCACTGAGCGGGACCCCAGGCCGGGTAGCGGCCGACGACATCGGCGAGTTGCGCCAGCAGCTGGCCGAGCAGCGTCGGGTCATGGAGTTGATGGAACAACGGCTGCTTGAGCTCGAGGGCAAAGAGCAGACGCGAAGCGACAAAGAGATCGAGTACGGCTATAGCCAACCCGAGGCGCTGCGCCGCGACGGCCTGGAGGCCGGCGATGTGTACGACGGCGGCTTTTACGTCCGCAGCAAAGACAACAGCTATTCGCTCAACGTCAACGGCTTCGTCCAGAGCCGCTACACGTTTCTGGCCCCGGAACAGGGCGGCAGCCGCAACAATTTCGACGTGGCCCTGGCCCGTCTGGCCTTTTCGGGCACGGTGTTTGACCCCAAGGTGTCCTACTTCTTCCAGTTTGAGGGGACCACCTTTGGCAACAGCAACCGCCAGACCATGCTCGACTGGTGGATGCAGTACAGCTTTTCGGACTACGCCAAGGTCCAGGCCGGGCGCTTTATTCTGCCCTACAGCCGACAGTTCTACACCCATCCGGGTAATCTGTTGTTCTCCGACCTGTCCGAGGCCGACTATGCCTTTAACCTCCAGCGCGCGGTTGGGGCGAATCTGAGCGGCTCGCTCGGCAAGCTGTCCTACCACGCGGTGGTCACCAACAGCATCCGCGCCCTGGATGCCGGCGGGCAGCAGAACGTGGGGGCTGAGGTCGCCTGGCAGGGCCGTCTGGAGTACGACCTGCTCGAACCCTACGGCTACCTGGAAAGCTCGCCCACGCCGACCGCCGCCCCGCAGCTGTCGCTGGGCGTGGCCGCCGCCTTCAACCCGGTTGACGACGTCTCCGGCTTTCAGAACGTCAGGCCCGGCGACCGGACGACCAACGTGACCGTTGACGGCGGTTTTCGCTACCTGGGCCTGAGCGTCCAGGCCGCCGGCTACTACCGGCGCAACAACTTCCAGAACGCCGCCCAGATCGGCCACGAAGTCGGTCACGACTGGGGCTATTACGGCCAGATCGGCTACTATCTGACCGAGCGCCTGGAACTTGCCGGCCGGGTCTCGGGCGTCGATTTCCACTTCGACAACAATGTCAATCGCTCCAACCCCCGAACCCGAGGCGACGTGCGCGAGTACACGGCCGGCCTCAACTACTACCTGTACGGCCACGCCGTGAAACTTCAGTTGGACTACAGCTTTCTGGACGGCGATCCGTTTGACCCAACCAGGACCAGCACTGGCGATAATCGGTTTCGGATCCAGACCCAGATTCTCTTTTAGCACCACACACGGAAGGAGGTCCTGCGTATGAAAAGGAAGTTTAGAGGATGGCAAACCGGGCTGATGCTCGCCGGCCTGCTCGTCGCGTCGCTGACCGGGGCGCGGGCCGGCTGGGCCGCAGACCCGATCAAGGTCGGCATTTTACACTCGCTGAGCGGCACCATGGCGATCAGCGAAACCTCGCTCAAGGATGTCGCCCTGATGGCGATTGAGGAGCTGAACGAAAACGGCGGCGTGCTCGGCCGCCAGATCGAACCGATTGTGGTTGACCCGGCCTCGGACTGGCCGCTGTTCGCCGAAAAGGCGCGTGAGCTGATCCAGCAGGACAAGGTCGCGGTGGTGTTCGGCTGCTGGACCTCGGTGTCCCGCAAGTCGGTCCTGCCGGTCTTTGAAGAGCTGAACGGCCTGCTGTTCTATCCGGTCCAGTACGAGGGTGAGGAGTCTTCGTTCAACGTCTTCTACACCGGTGCGGCGCCCAACCAGCAGGCGATTCCGGCCGTTGAATACCTGATGAGCGAAGACGGCGGCGGCGCCGAGCGCTTTGTGCTGCTGGGCACCGACTATGTCTATCCGCGCACCACCAACAAGATTCTGAACTACTTTCTGGAATCCAAGGGGGTGGCCAAAGCCGACATCATGGAGCTGTACACGCCGTTCGGGCACAGCGACTACCAGACCATTGTGGCCGATATCAAGCGCTTTGCGGTCGGCAAGCAGACGGCTGTAGTGTCCACCATTAACGGCGACTCCAACGTGCCGTTCTATAAAGAGCTGGCCAACCAGGGCCTGAAGGCCGAGGATATTCCGGTCGTGGCCTTCTCGGTCGGCGAGGAAGAACTGCGCGGGATTGATACCGCGCCCCTGGTCGGGCATCTGGCGGCCTGGAACTACTTCATGTCGGTCGAGACGCCCGAGAACAAAGACTTTGTCGCCAAGTGGGACGCGTATGTCAAAAAGCATAACCTGCCCGGCGGCGACAAGCGGGTGACCAACGATCCGATGGAAGCCACCTATATTGGTGTCAAGATGTGGGCCCAGGCGGTCGAACAGGCCAAAACCACCGAGGTCAACGCGGTGCGTCAGGCGGTCGGCAACCAGGTCGTCCGCTCTCCGTCGGGCTTTGACATCACCATGGACGCCAAGAACCACCACCTGCACAAGCCGGTGCTGATCGGCGAAGTCCGCGAGGACGGCCAGTTCGATATTGTGTGGAATACCGACGGACCGATCCGGGCTCAGGCCTGGAG
>WTHE01000223.1 GCA_011523315.1 Candidatus Binatota bacterium | reverse complement strand
GGACTCGATCTGACCTTCGCTGAATGAAGGCACCGCGCTCATACGCCAGCCTCCGGCTCTGTATCATGGAACAGGTCGATGTAGCTCTGATACATGAATCCCCGGTTACGTGCCTGTCCTGTGAACTCGCGCAAGAGGCGGCTATTGACCATCCGTGCGACCAGATTGTTTGCTGCCGGGTAGGTCGTTCCGATTAAGCGCTGCACGTCGCCTACCGATACAATCGGGTGTTCGTAGAGATACTCCAGCACACGGTGACCGTTGCCGGCTGCACGGCCGAAGTTCTCGGTGACCACACGACGATGCTCTTCGCGGAGAGCAAGTATCCGCCGCGCCGTGTCGGTCGCCTGTCCGCTCACCTCTACGATGCCGCGCAGGAAGAAAATGAGCCACTGTTCCCACGTCCCAGTGTCGCGTACTGATTGCAGTTCCTCGTAGTACTGTTGGCGGTGCTGCTTGAAGAAATAGGACAGATAAAGGACTGGCTTGAGCAGCACTTTTTGCTCACAGAGTAAGAAGGTGATCAGCAGTCGTCCCACGCGGCCGTTGCCGTCAAGGAACGGGTGGATCGTCTCGAATTGGGCGTGTACCAGTCCAATTTTGATCAGCAGCGGCAGTCCTGTGTCGGCGTGGATAAACCGTTCTAATTCCGACATATCCTGCGCGATCTGATGGGGCGGAGGCGGAACAAAGATAGCCTCATGAAGCGCGCATCCAGCAGGGCCGATCCAGTTTTGGCTGGTTCGCAACTCGCCCGGCGTGAGATGAGAACCCCGCACCCCTCGAAGGAGTTCGGCATGGATTTCGCGGATCAGTCGGACTGAAACTGGTAGCTCAGACAACTTCCTCAGGCCGTGATTCATGGCACTGACGTAGTTTACCACTTCATCCACGTCGTTCGCCCGATTCGGTGTGAATATCCTCGCCTCGGCCGTGAGCAGATCCTGCAAAGAGCTTTGCGTTCCTTCAATTTGGCTTGATAGCACCGCTTCCTTGCGAATGTACATGAGAACGAACAGGTCTGGATTGGGCAGCGTCTGGATGGAGCCATCCAGGCGACCTAGGGCAAGTGCGGCTTGAGAGAGCAGTTCTTGCAACTCCTCGGTGATCTGGACAGGCGGGGTGGGTGGCAACGGCGTCGGGGAAAAAGCTTTGTAGCCGGTTGGCTGCGTGATATATCGCCCTGCTCGTATTGAGGCTGGAGAACGGTCTTCCATAGTAAACTTTCTCTTTCGTATAGCCGCTCGGTGAGGCCATGGTAAAGGCTACGTTTACTATAGCGCATCATTGTGGCCTTGTTAAAGGCTACGTTTAATATGGAAACAAACTCCTTTCTTGTTGAAAGCTGGATTTAATAACGGCGCCTCTCTAAGGCGTTGCCTCTGCCTTAGAGCCTGTGATGACGCTGGGCTCGTGGTTGGGGATGATGACCCGGACGTCCGTTTCCACCTATTCAGCGGTGGGGCCGATGCCCGTCACGGTCGTACGGTGCATGACCCGAGCAGAGGTGGCTTTGTCCCACGGCCGACCGCGGTGCAGACAGCAGCGGTTGTCCCAGATCACAAAGTCCTGGGGCTGCCATTGGTGGGTGTGGGTGTAGGCGGCCTGCACCGAGAACCGGGTCAGCCGCCCGATCAGCGCCCGGCCTTCTTCGAGCGGCAGGCCGCGAATGTGTGAGGCGTGGGCTCCGGTGTAGATGTTCTTGCGGCCGTTGACCGGGTTGGCGCGGACGACGGCTTGGGGAACCGGCGGGGTCTCGCGCTTTTGCTCCTCGGTCATCACGCTGGGGTCAATCAGGCTGCGGGAATAGGCGAAGTCGTGGATCGCCACATAGTCTGCAATCCGCCGCTTCAACTCCTCGTCCAGGTCCACATAGGCCGCCCGCTGGCTGGCAAACTGGGTATCGCCGCCGCTGGGTGGCACGTCCCGGCCGGACAGCATGGAGGCGGTGGCGGGCACGCGCTTGAAGGAGCTGTCGGTGTGCCACATCTCGTTACCGGAGTTGAAGACCATGCGTTCATCGGTCGGGAGGATGATGGCGCCGTGTTGGTCGAGGTTGGACAGCACGGCGATGGGCGTGCCGGCTCCGGGATTCTGCACGACCGTCTTTTCGAGCCCGGGAAAATCTCCCAGCTCGGCAAAGCGCTGGCTGAACCGGATCTGCTGGGCGTCCGTCATCGGCTGGCCGCGAAACACCAGAACCGAGTATGCGTTGAACAGGGCGACGATGCGGCTGATGTCTGCGTCGCTGACCCCGACCGCAATATCAACTCCCGACACCTCGGCCCCGAAGCTGGTAGTCAACTGTCGAAACGTGACGCTCATGGGCACTGTCCTCACTACTGGCGCTTTTTCTGTGTATAACCGATCAGGCGGCTGGCGTATACGGACGGGCGGCTTGCCGCCGGCTTGGCATCTCGGCTATACAGGGACAGCGAAACCGTTGTGACTGAGGAGAAGACTATGAGCGAGACCAATGGAGAGGGCAGGCCGGTCCGAGGGTCGTGTTTCTGTGGGGCGGTCAGGTTTGAGGTCCGTCTGCCGACGCTGTTCTGCGGGCACTGCCACTGCTCAATGTGTCGGCGTATTCACGGGGCGGGCTATGTGACCTGGACTGCGGTCAAGGACGCCCAGTTCCGGTTTGTAAGCGGCGAAGAGCAGCTGACCGTCTACCAGTCTTCAGACCACGGCCGCCGCTCCTTCTGCCGGGTGTGTGGCAGTACCATGTTCTGCATATCGATCCATCACCCGGATGTGATTGATATCGTCCTGGCCAATTTGCAGGACAAGATCGACCGTGAGCCACAGGGGCACTACTACTTTTCGGACCGGGTCGAGTGGATCACGCTCGGCGATGAGTTGCCGCGCTTTGGCGGCCAGACCGGCAATACGCCGCTCCCGCACACGCATTAAGCCGGATGAAAATCGGCGTTTTTGTCTTTGCGACCGAGTACTCGACCGATCCGGCGATTCTTGCCCAGCGGGCCGAGGCGCTGGGCTTTGCCTCGTTCTGGGTGCCCGAGCATACGGTCATGCCGGTCCACTATCGCTCGCGCTATCCCGGCTCGGCCGGCGGCAAAGAACGGGATGCCCACTACGCCCGGCTGCTGTCCCGGACCTTTGCCGGCCGGCCCGATTCCTACGACCGCATTCTGGACCCGTTTGTGGCGCTGGCGCGAGCCTCGGCCGTCACCCGCCGGATCGAGTTGGGAACCAGCATCTGCCTGGTGCCGGAGCACAACCCGCTGCTGCTGGCCAAGCGGGTGGCGACGCTGGACGCGTGCAGTGGCGGTCGGTTTGTGTTCGGGATTGGTGCCGGCTGGCTGCGGGAAGAGGCCGAACTCATGGGCGCCGACTTTCCACGGCGCTGGACGCAGACCGCAGATGCGGTCCGGGCCATGCAGCACCTGTGGACACATGAGGAGTCCAGCTATGCGGGGCGCTATTACCGGTTTCCGGCGCTGCGCTCCTTTCCCAAACCGGCCCGCAAACCCCATCCGCCGGTGTTGTTGGGCAGCATGGCTGCCAGGGTCTTCCAGCGCATCGTTGACTGGGGCGATGGCTGGATTCCGGCTCGGGTCACGGTGGAGGAAATTGCGGCGGGCCGGGCGGCGCTCAATACCCTGGCCGAGCGGGCGGGACGCGATCCGCAGACGCTGACCATCGTGGCTTTTGGCATGCCAGGAGAATTTCGGACGGCTGAGGAGCTGGCCGCCCTGGAACGGGCCGGAGCCGATCAGGTGACGATCTGGCTGACCCAGACCGAGGGGGACGAGGCGCTGGCCGAACCGGAGGCGCTGGCCGCGACGCTTGTGTCTTGACGTGGCTGAGCGGCCTTTTCATTCTCGATCCAGGAAGCTGTCGGCTTACCCGGTTCTAATCCGGCGGTGTGGACGAATCTGGTGCTGCGGCCTGCTGGGCCTGATGCGTCTCCAGGTCGAAAAACAGCTCCTGGCCGGGGTTGGGCAGGGCGGGGCTGTCGCCGAGACTGACGATCCGGGCCGGATCTTGCCCGGCGCCAGGTCGAGCAGGCCGACCGTCCCCAGCCGGGTTGACCACAGGTGCGGATGGGTGGCGCTGCCGGTGTTGATTTGCAGCACCCCGTCCCGATAGTCCAGACGCTCATAGTGGGTGTGGCCGGTAATCATGATGTCGGCGTGCTGGCCCTTGAGGTAGACCTCTTGCAGGCGCGCAATCGGGCGTTCCTCGGGCTCCATGTCGTGGATCATGACCAGCCGCCAGCCCTCAAGGTCGAGCCAGTGAATGGGCTGCATGCGGGGGTCGTGCCAGCCGCCGTCGTTGTTGCCCTCCGCGGCCAGGGTCGGAGCGATCTGTTCAAGCCAGTCCAGCACCCGGGGCGTCACAATGTCGCCGCCGTGCAAAATGAGGTCTACCCCGGCGAAGACGTCTTTGACTTCGTCCCACAAGTGCTGGATTGTGCTCGGGATATGGGTGTCGGTGACGAGGCCGATACGCATGGCTGCATCCTGGCGGTTTTCGGCCGACTTGGCAACTGCGGGTACTGTCCTAATTTGAGGTTTTTCCCTCAACAGAAACAGTGGCTTACAGTTCAAAATAGGACAGTACCCAACTGCGGCCTTCCATTGCCCCGCTGTCCTGAAGTGCTAGGATGGGCGCCACGCCCGGT
>WTHE01000733.1 GCA_011523315.1 Candidatus Binatota bacterium | reverse complement strand
TATCAGGACAACCTCTCGGCGCTGATTCACGAGCCGAGCTTCAAGCAGGCCGCAGGCGAAGGAGTGTTCAGCAAGGCCCGGCTCATCAACACGCTCGGCAATCGCGCAGTGCACGGTCACCGCGCCGTGCCGGAGGCTGACGCGGTGGCGGCGTTGCGCGAACTCTTCCACGTGGCCTACTGGTTTGCGCGGACCTACGCCCGTGCCAAGCGCCCGGTGCCAGGACTTGCCTTCGATCCAGCGGCACTGCCCCGCCCTGCGGCGACTAGGCAGCAGACTGCGGAGCAATTGCGGACGCTTGAGGAAGGGCTCCGGGAGCGCGACGAGAAGCTCGCGACCCTGCTCGCGGACAAAGACACGCTCGACGAGGAACTCAAGCGCCTACGGGCCGAGGTAGCCAAGGCCAAAAAGGCAGCCGCCGAGCAACCAGACACGCACGACTACTCCGAAGCCGAGACTCGCGACTACTTCATTGACCTGCTGCTGAAGGAAGCCGGCTGGCCACTCGCTCAAGCCCGCGACCGCGAGTTCAAGGTCGAGGGGATGCCCAATACCCAAGGCAAGGGTTTCGTGGACTACGTCCTCTGGGGCGACGACGGCAAGCCGCTCGGACTCGTCGAGGCCAAGCGCACACGGCGCGACGCCCGCGTCGGGCAGCAGCAGGCCAAACTCTATGCCGATTGCCTGGAGCGCCAGTTCGGACAACGGCCGATCATCTTCTACTCGAACGGCTACGAGCACTGGATCTGGGACGACACCCGCTACCCGCCGCGCCAGGCACAGGGTTTCTACAAGAAGGCGGAACTAGAACTGCTGATCCAGCGACGGGAGACACGTCGCACGCTGGCGAAGGCCCCAATTAACTCGGAGATCGTAGAGCGTCACTACCAAACCCGCGCTATCCGTCACATAGCCGAGGCCTTCGAGCGCGACCACGACCGCAAGGCGCTGCTCGTGATGGCTACGGGTGCTGGCAAGACACGCACGGTGATCGCGCTCTCCGACCTGCTCATGCGCTGCAACTGGGCCAAGCGCGTACTCTTCCTCGCCGACCGGGTGGCGCTGGTGAATCAGGCGGTCAATGCCTTCAAGCGTCACTTGCCCGACGCCTCGCCCGTCAACCTGGTCACTGAGAAGAACGCCGAAGGGCGTGTCTACGTCTCGACCTACCCGACCATGATGGGACTGATTGACGAGGCGGCCGACGGCCAGCGGCGCTTCGGGGTGGGCCATTTCGACTTGGTGATCATCGACGAGGCGCATCGCTCGGTGTTCCAGAAGTACCGCGCCATCTTCGACTACTTCGACTCGCTGCTGGTCGGGCTCACGGCGACACCCAAGGACGAGGTGGACCGTAACACGTACAGTCTGTTTGATCTGGAGAATGGTGTGCCGACCGACGCTTATGCCCTGGAGGAGGCGGTACGCGACGGCTTCCTCGTGCCGCCCAAGGCCGTCTCGGTGCCGCTCAAGTTCCAACGGGAAGGCATCAAGTACGATGAGCTGCCGGAAGACGAAAAGGACCAGTGGGACGCGCTGGAATGGGACGACGACGGCACGGTGCCCGACCGGGTCGAGGCCGAGGCGGTCAACAAGTGGCTGTTCAACAAGGACACCGTGGATAAGGTGCTGGCCCACCTCATGACCCGCGGCATCACGGTCGCCGCCGGCGACCGGCTTGGTAAGACGATCCTCTTCGCCAAGAACCAGGCCCACGCGGAGTTCATCGCCGAGCGTTTCAACGCCAACTATCCGCACTACAAGGGCGAGTTCGCCCGCGTCATCACCTTCAAGACGGAGTACGCGCAAAGTCTGATCGACAGCTTCTCGAATAAGGAGAAGAACCCACACCTCGCGATCTCGGTAGACATGCTCGACACAGGTATCGACATCCCCGAGGTCGTGAACCTCGTCTTCTTCAAGCTGGTGCGCTCGAAGACCAAGTTCTGGCAGATGGTGGGTCGTGGCACGCGGCTCTGTCCCGATCTATTCGGGCCGGGCCAGGACAAGGAACTGTTCTATCTCTTCGATTATTGCCAGAACCTCGAATACTTCAGCCAGGACATCCCGGCTACCGAGGGCTCGGCCGCCGATTCGCTCGGCAAGCGTCTGTTCAACGCGCGGCTGGAGTTGATTGCCACGCTAGACCATCAGGGCGGGGAAGCCGAATCGGGTCAGGTCAAAGAGCCCGCGTCCATCTACGGCGATCCGGCAACGGACGACGCGGTTCGCCGGTCCCTCGTCGGTCTTTTACAGCGCGAGGTCGCGGCGATGAATCTCGACAACTTCGTAGTGCGCCCACACCGGCGGCTCGTCGAGAAATACGCGAAGCCGGAATCCTGGGTGTCACTGCCGGCAGAGGCCCTGACAGAGATCTCGCACGAGGTGGCTGGGCTGCCATCAGAGTTGGACCCGGAGAACGAGGAGGCCAAGCGGTTCGACCTGCTCACGCTGAGCCTGCAACTCAGCCTCCTGCGGCACGAACCTGGCTTCGCCCGGCTGCGAGATCGGGTCAAGCAGATCGCCGGACTGCTGGAGGAAAAGGACGCCATCCCGACGGTGCGGGACCAGATGGCGCTCATCCAGGACGTACAGACCGACGAGTGGTGGCAGGACGTTACTGTCCCGATGCTGGAAGTCATGCGTCGCCGAATGCGGAGCTTGGTTCAGTTCATCGACAAGCGGCAACGCAAACCGGTCTACACCGATTTTGAGGACCTCATGGGTGGCGAGATCGACGTCGATCTGCCTGGTTTCGCCCCCGGCACGGACTACGCGAAATTCCTGGCCAAGGCACGCGCGTTTCTTCGCGAACACATGGACCACATCACCATCGGAAAACTGAGAAAGAACAGACCGCTCACCGCGACTGACATCGCCGAGCTGGAGCGGATGCTCGTCGAGAGCGGCCTCGGCGCGCCCGACGATCTCCGGCGCGCGGCCGAGGAGTCCCAGGGGCTTGGATTGTTCGTGCGGTCGCTGGTGGGCATGGATCGCAGCGCTGCCAAGGATGCCATGGGAACCTTCCTCGCCGGGAAGACAATATCGGCGAACCAGATCGAATTCGTGAACCTTGTGGTCGATCAACTTACGGAACAGGGCATTGTCACCCCTGATCGGCTCTATGAATCTCCGTTCACCGACATCACGCCTCACGGGCCAGATGGCTTGTTCAGCAGCACGGAATTGGATGAGTTAATGGAAGTACTTGAGTCCGTGCGAGCAACGGCGATGGCGGCATGAGATTTTTGCGACAAGCGATGAACGACAAACAGGGGTTTTTGAAGTCCGAACGAAATCGTGATGCTGAAACACGATCGGTCAATTACTCGGACAAGGGCACATCTCCCTCCCAAAGATAGGGCTCATGAGAGGCCGGGTGGTGTGAACCACGAGGACCTCAACGAGCAAGCGCCTGTGCTGGCCGATGACGGCGCGCACGGCACAATCGCCCATCTCCACGCCATGCGGCGTTTCGGATTCACATCTGCCGCGTAAGTTCGGGATCGTGAGGCGTGAGTCGAGAGCTACCGCTCGGAGCCTCGGTCAAAGAGAGTGTATCGCCCTCCTTCAACCCGAGCCGCATGTAAAAAGAGCGGAAGGTGGCCTGGAGCACCTTGGTCCTCGTATTCTGCTCCTCTTTCTCACCGTTGGGACTTGCCGAACAGGAATAGTAACGTGTAGGTTACTTATAGCGATGATCGAAATCAGGGAATACATCGATGCCAAAGGCCATAGCCCGTACGCCAGATGGTTCAATCGGCTCAATCCTCAAGCTGCGGCCAAGGTGGCGACAGCACTGGTCCGGGTGGAGCAAGGAAACCTCTCCGGTGTCAAAAGCGTAGGCGCCGGTGTCCTCGAACACCGGATAGACTTCGGCCCTGGCTATCGAGTCTATTTTGGCAGGGACGGCAATACCCTGATCATTCTCCTCGGCGGTGGGACCAAGAGGCATCAACAGCAGGATATCGAGATCGCCCGCAACCTCTGGCGGGAATATAAACGGCGCAAGCGACGGGAGACCTAGCCATGTCCCTCACACGACACTTCAAGGAGACGATTCAGGCGCGCATCAAGCGCGATCCGGCCTTCCGCGAGGCATTGCCCAAGGAGGGGGTCGAGTGCCTGCTCTCGGGCGATGTAGAGACCGGGAAGGCGGTACTACGCGACTACATCAACGCGACCCTCGGATTTGAGACGCTCGGCAGCTTGACCGACAAGTCGCCCAAGAGCCTGATGCGTATGTTTGGCCCGAACGGCAATCCGCAAGCCCGGAACCTGTTCGAGATCATCCGCTGCCTTCAGGCGCACGAGGGCTTGCGGCTCACGGTCCGGCCGGTTCGCCAGCCGACGGTGAGTTGAGACAGCGCAATATCACCCGGATGAAGGAGAACCGGAATCCGGGATTCCGAAAAATCGAAGAGTCGGCTAATACCAGCGCTCGTCCCACACCAGCAGACCGACGATGGCCCGGTGCTGGTTGAGGCGGGCGTAGGTGTCGGCGGCGGCGGTGGCTTCGCCTTCGTGGAGATGGTAGGACACCAGGTCGGCCTGCTCGGTGAACACCGGGTCGGGTTCGCGCAGGACGATCAGGGTGGATGAACCGTCCGCTTGGGTGGCCGGCGGGGAGGGTGGGGCCGGTCGCGGCA
>WTHE01000426.1 GCA_011523315.1 Candidatus Binatota bacterium | reverse complement strand
CGTTCGATGACGAACTCCTCGACCTGGTCGCCTTTGCCCGTGAGCACGGCTTTGCCCTGCGCTTTATTGAATTCATGGATGTCGGCAACGCCAACGGCTGGCAGTCCGACAAAATCGTCACCAAGCAGGACATCCTCCAAACGATTCAGCGCCGGTTTCCGCTGCGGGAGGTCGGCCGCGACAAGGGCAGCGCGCCGTCGGTCGATTATGCCTTTGTGGATGGCGACGGGGATATCGGCGTGATCGCCTCGGTCAGCGAGCCGTTCTGTGGCAGTTGCACCCGGGCGCGTTTGACCGCCGACGGCAAGTTTGTGACCTGCCTGTTTTCCAACACCGGTTATAACCTGAAAGCCCTGCTGCGCAGCGGCGCCTCGGATGACGACATCCTGGCCGTTCTGGGCCGCATCTGGGGCACACGCCGGGATCGCTACTCAGAAGAGCGACTGACGGCGCTGCGGTCCGCCGCAGGCTATGACCCGAAAGAGCACAAAAAGATCGAAATGATCAGTCTGGGCGGCTGAGCTTCCGCCGTGCCCAGAACCAGCCCTAAAATCTGGTCGTCAGCTCCGGCATGACGGCCAGCGTCTTGAGATCGTACACGCTGAACTCCCCGCCCCCACGGTTGTCGGCGATCTGCAACACCCCGACCGTTCCGGGCTGGGCCGCATAGTTGTGGGGAAAGGTCGGGCTGCCGGGATTGATGACCAGCACCTCACCGTGGCGCTTGACGCCCTCGACATGGGTGTGGCCGCACACGATGAAATCGGTCGGGCCGTCAAAATAGAACTCCATGGTGCGTTCGATGGGCCACTGGGAGAATTCCGCGGGATCCAACACATCGTGCACCAGGCCGATCCGATAGCCGGCCGCGCTGGTGACGGCGGCTTCACGCAGGCGCGGATCGTCGGGGACGACCGGGCGGCCGCCCGAGCCGTCGTCGCCGTTGCCCCGACAGGCCAGCACCGGGGCGATGTCTTCCAGCCAGTCGAGCACTTCCAGACAGTGCAGGTCTCCGGCGTGGAGGATCAGATCCGCCCCGGCAAAAACCGTGCGCACCTGGCTCGGCAACTCTGGCATGGCTTCGGGAATATGGGTGTCGGAAATCAGGCCAATTTTCATCTGGTGTCTCGCTTTTTGGGGCGACTATATCGGCTGGACAGGCGTTCGGCAACGTGAGATGTAAGGGGGAAGCTTCAGGCGAAAGGGGTCGGCGCATGTCGAGCACCAACACGGCAAGTCTTGCACTCACGACACTGAGCGAAGAAGAGGGGCTGTTTCAGTCCATGGTCCGGGAGTTTGCCGAGGAGAGGGTCAAACCCCAGGTGATGGACATGGACCGGGCGGCCAAGATCCCGCGCGAGCTGATTGATCGACTGTTTGACCTGGGCGTGATGGGGGTTGAGATCCCGCTGGAGTACAGCGGGGCGGGATCGAGCTTTTTCATGGCGATTCTGGCCATCGAGGAAATGGCTCGGGTCGATCCTGCGGTCTCGGTGTGTATCGATGTCCAGAACACCCTGGTCATCAACGCCTTCCTGCGCTGGCTGACACCCGACCAACAGGCCAGGTTCCTGCCCCGGCTGGCGACAAACACGGTCGGCAGCTACTCGCTGTCAGAGTCCGGTTCGGGCAGTGACGCATTTGCCCTGAAAACCCAGGCGCGCCCGGACGGCGACACCTATGTGCTCAACGGTCGAAAAATGTGGGTCACCAATGGTGACGATGCGGGCCTGTACATGCTGTTCGCCAACGCCGCCCCCGACAAGGGCTATAAGGGCATCACCGGTTTTGTCATCGACCGTGAGATGCCCGGCTTCAGTGTCGGCCGCAAAGAGGACAAGCTCGGCATCCGGGCCAGCTCGACCTGCGAGTTGATCCTGGAAGACGTGCGGGTGCCGCGTGAGAACGTGATCGGCCAGGTCGGCCAGGGCTACAAGGTGGCCATTGAGACGCTGAACGAGGGGCGGATCGGGATTGCGGCGCAAATGATCGGGCTGGCCCAGGGCGCGTTTAACGCGGCCAAAGACTACGCCCTGGAGCGCCGGCAGTTCGGCCAGGCCATCGCCCAGTTCCAGGCCGTGCAGTTCCAGCTGGCCGAGATGGCGACCGAAATCGAAGCCGGCCGGCTGATGGTCTACAACGCGGCGCGGCTGAAAGACGGCGGCCAGCCCTTCCGCCAGCAGGCGGCGATGGCCAAGTACTACTGCTCGCAGATTGCCGAACGGGTGGCCTCGCAGTCGCTGGAAATTTTTGGCGGCAACGGTTTCATCAAAGACTTCCCGGCCGAGAAGTTCTACCGTGACGCCAAGATTGGCAAAATCTACGAGGGCACGTCCAATATCCAGCTCCAGACGATCGCCAAGAACATGTTGGGGAGATAAACACATGGCAGGACCGACCCGTATTGTGACCGACACCATGGCCGGGCTGACAATGCCCGATTTCGATATCTGGAGTGACTGGGTCTCGACCGTCCTGGGCCAGAACCCCGGTCCGTTTACCGGTCCCGGCACTAACACCTACCTGGTTGGCAAGGGCAAGAAACCGATTTTGCTGGACACCGGTATCGGGCTCGATGTGTATGACCCCCTGCTCAAGCAGGGTCTGGCCGAGACCAAGAACGGCGCCACCGAACTGCAAGAGATCGTCATCACCCACGTGCATCAGGACCACATCGGCGGCACGCCCCACGTGCAGGACGAGTTTGGCGAGCTACGGGTGTCCAAGAAAGCCTGGCCGGGCAAAGACGAGGTCCACAACTTCCCGCTCACCTACATTGAGGACGGGGCCAGGGTTGAAACCGACGGGGCCACCCTGCGCGCGATCCATACCCCGGGCCATGCACGGGATCATCTGTGTTACTACCTGGAAGAGGAGAAGGCCCTGTTTACCGGCGACCTTGTCCTCGGAGCGGGCACGACCGTGATCCCGGAAGAGGGCGGCGGCTTGATCGAGTATCTGCCCTCGCTGCGCAAACTCCTGAAGCTGGATCTGTCGGTCATCTATCCGGCTCACGGCCCGGCCATCCGCGAGCCGTATAAGAAGCTGAACGAATATATTGCGCACAGAGAGCTGCGCGAGCAGCAGGTGCTGGACGCCCTGCGGGCCGGGCTGACCGAGATTCCAGCCATGGTCAAGCGCATCTACGTTGACGTGCCCGAGTTTCTGCACCAAGCCGCTGCCGGCTCGGTCCGCTCACACCTGATCAAGCTGGAAAAGGAGGGGGTCGTCAAACACGAGGGCGAGGAGTGGGCACTGACCTAGCGCCTCGTCCGTAGCCATGGCCGACACAGAGACGAAACAGAGCTGCTCAAGCTCATGGCCGTGTTCCTTCCATAATTAAAATCACGTCGCGACAGTCGTCGTTCCCCCGACTGAGTCCGGTTTCCGTTTGACATATTATAGTTGATAATATATCAATTGCGGGGACGGGGCAGAGAGGGGGGATGGTGGCCAAACGCAAGGTTTCCGAAATCCATGATCGTTCCCTGTCTGCTGCATCAGCGATAGCTCGTATCCGGGAGCTTTGGACTGAGGACAACATGGCGCTGAAGGCTCTCAAGGGCTCACGTAGGCGTCGGACTATGCGGTGTGAAGAATGCGGAAACGCCATGGAGAGCCGTAAGACCACCCCTGATCAGGCCTACCTCTACGATCTGTGTGGTCTTGATAATATTTTTCTTGTCGGCATCACGGTACACGAATGTGCCGGATGTGATGCTGTCATTCCAGAAATCCCGAGAGTTCCGGAGTTAAACCAAGTTATTGCCGAGGAACTCGCAAAAAAACAGACGTTCTTGACGGGACGCGAGATCCGGTTTTTGAGGAACCGGGCCGGTCTATCGGCAAAAGAATTTGCCGTCCTCTTGGATGTCGATCCCGCGCATCTTTCGCGAGTAGAGAACGGTCATACTCAATCCTTGGGTGGAGCTGCGGACAAGTTGGCCCGAGTGGCGGTTGCAGAAGGGGGACAGGTTCAGGAGCTTTTGAAACGATTCGCTCAGAGCCGGCTGGAAGAAGCGGCCCAACCATCCGACATCAGATTCAAACCGAAAAAGAAATGGGAAAGAATTGAAGAGGCCGCATAGGAAATATGCTTTCATACTCGGCGACTGCTGCGGAATTTCTGTGAGTCGTAGTCATTCCTCTCTTAGGGAATGGCATTCTGCTGGCCAAGTCGGATGAAGACTCAGCGGAAGATCAGATTTTCGAGAGAGAAGCCGCGAATCCCGAACGGTCCCAATTGGGGCGGGCGTCTCATTCACCCGCCTTACGGCTAACTGAACAATACCTTGGCCAGCTCGGACCGAAAATGCTCGGCCAACTCGCTGCGTGGCCCGACCACGTCAAAGACCTCCAGCATCGCCTTGCGCGCGCCGTCGTCCTGAAAGCCGCGATCTTTTTTTACGATCTCCAGATATTCGGCCAGCGCCTCCTGGTATTTGCCCGAGGCGGCCAGAGCCTGGGCCAGCTCAAAGCGCGCCTCCAGGTCGTCGGGATTCGCCGCTAACTTATCCCGGTACTCCTGTTCGTTGCCCGCATTCTCCCCGCCCTGCTGGAGGCGAATCTGGGACATCAGCTGCTGGGCGGCGTCCGATTCCGGCGCGTTGAGCGGAATTTTGCCCAGCAGCGCCAGGGCATCAGCGGCGTCTCCACGCT
>WTHE01000524.1 GCA_011523315.1 Candidatus Binatota bacterium | reverse complement strand
GTATACCTCGGGTGCCACGGTTGAGGAGTGTGCCCGGACGCTGTATCAGGGGGGGGCACGGACCGTCGATGTCTTTACCCTGACACGGGCGGTTGTGCGCTAGCGTGGAGCAGGATGATATGCGGGCCGGACAGACTCCTCTGCCGCTGGGTGTGCTCATTTCGGGTGGGGGCACGAATCTGCAAGCGATGATCGACGCGATTGCGGACGGCCAGCTGGCGGCCGAGATTCGGCTGGTGGTGAGCAACCGCAGCGACGCTTACGGTCTCAGCCGGGCCGAGCAGCACGGCATACCGAGCGCGGTGTTGCCGCATGGTGGCTACCCGTCACGGCAGGCGTTCGAGGCCGCGCTGATACGCGCCCTGCACGAGCGGGGAGTTGAGCTGGTTGTGCTGGCCGGTTTCATGCGCTTGCTGTCGCCCTTTTTCATTCGCGCGTTTCCTCAGCGCATCATGAACATTCATCCCGGCCTGCTGCCGGCCTTTCCCGGGCTGCACGCCCAGCGCCAAGCCCTCGAACGTGGAGTCCGGATCGCCGGAGCGACCGTCCACTTTGTGGATGAAGAGATGGACCATGGCCCGATTATCTGCCAGGCCGCAGTGCCGGTGTATCCAGACGATACGGAGGACAGCCTGAGCGCGCGCATTCTGGCCCAGGAACACCGCCTCTATCCGCAGGCGCTTCGGCTGTTTGCCGAAGGCCGCCTGGAAGTTCGGGGGCGTTCCGTCCTGATCCATGACGAAGCCCACGTACCGGACGGGCTGTTGGCGGTCCCTGAGCTGAAAGCTGAACGATGATGACCTCCTCATCGGGAAGAACTCAGCGCTCACCTTTGATGACGGCCGGGTTCGGACACATCGGTCTTGACGAGTCGGGCAAGGGCGACTACTTCGGTCCGCTGGTCATTGCCGGTGTGTACGTCTCGCCCGAGCTGGAAGGATCACTCCGGGACGCCGGGGTCCGGGACAGCAAGAGCCTCTCAGACACGCGGGCCGGTGCCTTATCGCGGCACATCCGACAGTCCTGTCCGCATGACATCGTGACGATTGGACCCGAGCGCTACAACGGGATGTATGCGTCGTTCAACAATCTCAACAAGCTCCTGGCGTGGGGCCATGCCCGAGCAATCGAGAATCTGCTTGAGCGGGTGGCGTGTGAGCGGGTGGTCGTCGATCAGTTTGGCGCCGCACGTTTTCTCAACACGGCACTGATGGAAAAGGGCCGCCGGGTTCAGGTCGTTCAGAAACCCCGGGCCGAGGTCGAGATCGCCGTGGCTGCGGCGTCAATCGTGGCTCGGGCGGAATTTCTGCACCGCTTGCAGGGCTTGAGCCGTGAGTTCGGCCTGAGCCTGCCCAAAGGGGCCACTGCGGTCATTGCGGCCGGCAAAGCATTTGTACGTCAACACGGCCCGGACGCCCTCGGCCGGGTGGCCAAGCTGCATTTTCGGACCACCGAGAAGATCCTGCGTTGAATGCCTCACCGCTTCGGCGTACCCGTCCGTCTGTGAGAACCGACGGCTTCGCCCTGTCTGTTGTACGCCGCTGGTCTGCCGTCCCTACCGCCCCCGGTCTGTGCCCTTGCTTGCCGTTCACTTTTCCTCTATCCCGACTGCCATGGCACACGAATCACACCCGGCATTCGCCCGTCTGGTCGAGATCATGGCCCGTCTGCGCAGCCCCGGCGGATGTCCCTGGGACCGGGAGCAGACGCCGGATTCCTTAATCCCCTATCTGCTCGAAGAAACCTACGAAGTCCTGGAAGCTCTGGAGGACAGGAACTGGCCGGAATTCAAGGAAGAACTCGGTGACCTGCTGCTCCAGATTGTGTTCCATGCCCAGCTGATGGCCGAGAGCGGCAGGTTCAGCATTGACGATGTGGCTCAGGCGATCAGCGATAAACTGGTTCGCCGCCACCCGCATGTCTTTGGTGATACCCAGGTCAAAGATGCCCGCGAGGTGGCCCGGAATTGGGTCAAGATCAAGGAGCAGGAGAAAAAGGGGAAAGCCGATCAGTCGGTTTTGGCCGGCGTGCCCAAGGCCGCCCCAGCCCTGATTCAGGCCCAGCGTCTGGGTGAGAAGGCCTCTCGGGTGAGTTTTGACTGGACATCGGCGGCGGCGGTGTTTGAGAAAGTCCGTGAAGAGGTGGATGAGTTGGCCGAGACGCTCCAGGACGCCGACCGCAGTCCAGACCCCGACCGCCAGGAACACGAGTTGGGCGATTTGCTGTTTGTCCTGACCAGTCTGGCCCGCCATCTCGACCTGGATGCCGAGTCGGCATTGCGTCGGGCCAGTACCCGCTTCGGTCGGCGCTTTCGGTATATCGAGACCCAACTGGCCGATAAGGCCGAAGACATCCACACCGCTCCGCTGGCCCGCCTAGAGGCGCTGTGGCAAGCGGCCAAGCAAACGCTCGGGTAGCAGGCCGAGCAGGGCTGTCAGGTCCGGTCTTCTCGCCCACCACATCAGCCCACCAAAGCTGACCACGCCAACACCGATGGCCGCCAACAATACGGCCAGGCGTCCGAACACCGGCACGTCCGGGTCGAGCCACTGTATCTGCCCGGCCACCAGCCACACCGGTCCAGCCATGACGGCTGCGGCGAGCAGACTCCAGGCCAGCGAGGCCAGACAGGCAGACCACGGAAATTGGGGCAGACGACGGAATACGACGACGGCCAACAGCAGCATATTGACCGCCATGGCCAAGGAGGAGGCCAGCCCGAGCCCGACCAGGCCATAGTCGCTGACGGCCAGCGCGGCACTCAGGCGGCCAAAGAACCGGGCCAGGCCGGAGGCGTCGGGAGCGACGCTGAGACTGCCCATCAACACCAGACTGAGGCCGACATGGACCACCAGACTCAGTCCGGCGGTCCGTACCGGCGTGCGGGTATCGCCAAGAGCGTATAAACACGAGACCAGCAGGCGGCTGACGGCAATCGGCCACAGCCCGAGGGCAAATGCCTGGAGTATGCCGGCCGTGTGCACGACCTGGTCGGCCGGGAAGGCGCCCCGAAAGAAGAGGCTGGCGGTCATCGGAACGGCCAGCACTAGCAGTCCCAGGCTTGTCGGTACGACAACGGTATTGGTGAGCCGCAGGGCAAAGCCGAGGCTCTGGGCCAGGCCGGCAAGATTGCCCTGCTGAGCCTGGGCGGCCAGGCTCGGCAGGGTCGCGCTGGCCAGGGCGGCCACAAGAATCCCCTGGGGAAACTCGAACAGCCGGCTGGCATACCACAGCGCGGAGACGCCACCGGCACCGAGGAGAGACGCCAGCACAGTATTCACCGCCAGACCGAGCTGATAGACCGCGGCTCCGAATACGACCGGAACCAGCAGGCCGCCAATCCGCACCACAGCCGGATGCCGTGGCCGCCACTGGGGGCGGACCAGCAGCCCCAAACGGCCCAGGGCCGGGATCTGCCAGGCGACTTGCAGCACGCCGCCGAGCACGACGCCGTAGGCCAGGCTGAAGATCGGTTCGGCCAGGAAGCGCGAGACTCCCAAGGCGCAGCCGATGATGGCCGTATTCAACAGCACCGGGGCAAAGGCCGGGGCGCTGAAATGCCGCCGGGCGTGGCACACCCCGGTCGCCAGGGCGAGCAGCCCGACCCAGAACAGATAGGCAAAGGTGAGTTCAGTCAGGGCAACCGCCAGGACCAGGGTGTCCGGGTCAAAGCCTGGCGCAAAAAGCCGTACCAGGGGGGCGGCACACACAATCCCGAGTCCGGTCAGCAGCAGCAAGGCCCCGCTCGTAACCCCGAACACGGCGCGCAGCATGGCTTGGGTTTCGGCCCGGGAGTGATGGACCACATACTCGGTGACAACCGGGATGATGGCGGCGTTGCTGGCCCCTTCGCCGACCAGGCGACGCAACAGGTTGGGGATGCGAAAGGCGACAAAAAAGGCATCGGTGGCCGAGCCGGCCCCGAACAGACCGGCGATGAGCATGTCGCGGACCAGCCCTGTCACCCGGCTGAGCAGGGTCAGGACACCGATCTGGCCTGCGGCCCGGACTATCCTGCTCTCCTCCCTCACCACCACCTCTGGGCGGGCCGGCTGCGGCGTGGACGGCCCTCAGCGTGCGGCTGACATTGCTCGCCAGCGTGGTCCATGATAGGAAGTGCCCGCTGCATACGGAAAGGAGAGCGTCCTGTGCCTTTTGCCGAGAAAAAAAGATTTATCCAGAGCGAAGCCCGCCGCATTCGGAATCACGCCGCCAAATCACGGGTCAAGACCGTCATGAAGAGAGTCACGAGCGCCCTTGAGGGCGACGATCCGAGTGCGGTTGACACTCAGCTGCGCGACGCGATGAGCGCGCTTCATAAAGCGGGCAGAAAGGGAATTCTGCACCCCAATACCGCCGCCCGGCGGATTGCCCGGCTGTCGAAAATGGTCCGAAGCTAAACGATGATGACCACCGCATCAGGAAGAGATCAGCGTTCGCCTCTGCGGGGGACCGCCGCCACGCCGTCCCCCGAGTCATAGACGAGGCGCGCGTCTCGCCTAAAAATTGTCTCCCAAACGAAAATACGCCTCCTGGGCGGCTTCTCTGAGAAGACGCTCCAGGGACAGCCGGCGTTGGGTTTCCGAAAACTGGATGTCGGTGAAGCCCGACAGATCCCGAGGGTCAAGCGTCCCCCGCAGAAAATCCGGGCTGGTGGTCACCGCCACCTGGGGCAC
>WTHE01000114.1 GCA_011523315.1 Candidatus Binatota bacterium | reverse complement strand
CAGACTGCCGGCAGAGGCGGTGTCGGGCGACACAAAGTCAACCGGCCGCACGCGTAACTGGTGTCTGAGCGAGGTTTGGGCCAGCAGGTCGGCGGCCGTCCAGGTCGGTACGCTGCGGCCGCTGCTATCTTTGAGCAGGCTGATCGTCCCCCCGGCCGCAATCAGGACCAGCCGGGGCTTTTTTGCGGTCCGTCGCATGACTGTGCCCGAAGGGAGTATGGCCACCAGCGTTGTATCAGCGGCCAACAAAACGGAACAGGTGCAGCAGGAACCAGGCGCGCTCGTCCGTCCACCGCGCGCACGGTTCAAAGCCGAACGGCCGCAGCTGGGCCGCCACCTGCCTGGCGTCGAATTTACGGGAAATCTCGGTATGAATCGTTTCCTGGGGTGCAAAGAACACCCGCAGTCCCAACTCGGCAATCTCGACCTCCTGGGCCAGCTGGCTCTGGAGGTGCATTTCAATCTGGTGCTGGTCGCGGTTGTAAAAGGCCAGATGGCGAAACTGCGACAGATTGAAATTGGCCCCGAACTCACGGTTGATGCGCCGCAGCATATTGAGGTTGAAGGCGGCCGTCACCCCAGCCACGTCATTATAGGCGGCCTCCAGAATGGGGATCGACTTTCTGAGGTCGAGCCCCAGCAGGAAATAGTCCTGGGGTTGGAGTGCGGTCGCAAGACGACCGAACAGCTCGGCCTGTTCGCCATCGTTAAAATTACCCAGATTACTGCCCAGAAACAGGACCAGGCGTTGCCGGGCGGGCGGCAGCGCGGCCAGGCCGCTCAGATAGTCGGTGGCCAGGCCGTGGACCGACAGCCGGGGGTAGTCGGCGATCAGCCCCCGGGCCGATTCTTCCAGCATGGAGGCGCTGATGTCGATCGGCACGTAGTGCATGGGCGAGTCGCGGCGCTGGTACTCGTCCAGCAGCAGACGGGTTTTGACCGAGCTGCCGCTGCCCAGCTCGACTAGGCTGCACGCGCCGACCAGATCGAGCAGCTCGGCCGCCCGCTGACGCAGCAGCACGGCCTCGGTCCGGGTCGGATAGTATTCGGGCTGCTGGCAGATCTGCTCGAACAGCTCTGAGCCGTACTGGTCATAAAAGTAGCGTGGCGGAAGAGATTTCCGAGCAGCACTCAGACCGGCGATCACGTCCTCGCGAAAGCGGGGCAGAACGGCAACCGGACACGAGATATGCAGACGATTGTCAACGGCGTGTGGGGTATCCATGAGTGCGTGTGGTGTTATCGGGCGCAGCGAAAACCGGCGAAGATTTCTCGGACCCAGGGGTGGTACCAGTTGCGAAAGGTCGGCCGCAGGACATGGCTGCGGGTCGCCCACGAGCCGCCCCGCAAGACCCGGTGGTGGCGGTCAAAATAGGGGGTCGAATAGCCGTCGTAGGGATAGGCGCAAAAATCGGGATAGGGCTGAAACCAGGTCGCGGTCCACTCCCACGCGTTGCCCTGCATATCCATGCAACCGTAGGCGCTGGCACCGGCCGGATGGTGCTGAACCGGGCTGGTGCCGTCGCGGCGCGCGTCGCTGTTGCAGCGCTGCGGGCCGGGTTGGGCCTCGCCCCAGGGATACGCCCGCTTGCAGCCGTGCACCGGGTCCCACGAGGCCGCCTTTTCCCACTCAGCCTCGGTCGGCAGGCGTTTGCCCACGGCTCGGGCATACGCCTCGGCCTCGTACCAGCTGACCCCCATCACCGGGTGATCGGGAGCGAGCGGCCGGGCGCGCGTCAGGCCGACCAGGGCCCAGCCGCCGCCGGGCTGTTGGCGCCAGTAGCGCGGATGCTCAACCGCGTTCTTCTCCCGCCACTCCCAGCCCTCAGAACTCCACCAGGCGCGCCGATGGTAGCCGCCGTCCCGGACAAAGCGGGCAAACTGGGCGTTGGTCACCGGATAGCGGTCTATCCAAAACTCGCCGACCTCCACCTCGTGCCGTGCGCGCTCGTTGTCCAGGGTCTCGGCCAGGCTGTTGCTGCCCATCGGGAAGGGACCGGCCGGCACGCGCAGCATCTGGTCTTGTCCGGGAAGACTTCCATGCCCGCCCTCCGTCGGACAGGGCGATGGCCCGACGCGGTCGGCGGCCAGCAGCTGAAGCACTAGGGTCATGGTTTCCTGGTGCTGGGCTTCGTGCTGGAGCAGCATGCGAAAGATCCGGGCCTGCTGCAACAACGGATGGGACTCGGGAAAGTCGGTCCGGTCGAGGACGGCCAGCATGTGTTCCCGAACCGTACCGAGATAGGCCAGGATAGCAGCGCGGTCGGGCAGATTAATCCGGTTGGTTTTGGGATTCTCGGTCGGCGAAAAAAACTGCTCATAGGCATCGGACAGACAGGCCCGGCCCTCACACCGCTGCAAGATCCAGTAGCCTTCGGTCACCCCGATATGACCCAGATGCCAGCCCACCGGGCTGAAGTCGGGATGTGCCTGACGCCGGAAGTCGGCATCACTGACCTTGGCCAACAGGTCGAGCGTCTGGCGACGCGATTCGATGAACCAGTCACGCAGCAGCCGGCGGTCGGGGCGGACTGCACGCTGTTGCTCATCTGCCAGTCGCACGGGCTGCGACGGGGCGGACGACGGCGGCTGACTAGGCCGAGGCACGGGACACCACCTCTCTCGGTCGAAGCGCGACACACTCCGGCTGGAGTCGGGCATCAAAGGCGATCAGCCGGTCTTCCTCCACCATCCGCCACGCCCGGCTCGCAAACAGACGCTCCGAGGCCAGCAGGCCGGCCCGAGGGAACTCGGCGGTATCAAACGCGCAGTACAGAGACGGCGCCGGGGAGCGTGAGGCAAAACGGCTGGCCACAACGAACTCCCCGTTGGTCAGCGCCAGATTGAGGACCAGCCCGGTCCGGGTCGGCGCGGCCCAGCGGACGAGCTGTTCGATGACGGCGCCCATCGCGCTCAGCACATTGGGCTGGGTGTACTCGCGGCCGTGCAAGAACTGGAGCAGCAGGGCAAAGACATGCTCGGAGTCGGTCGAGCCCTGGATGGCGGTGTAATACTCGTCCCGCAGGGCGTCCCGAATCGGTCGCATCAGGCTGTGGCGGAAGTCCTCGATAAAGCCGTTATGCATGAACAGCAGGCGCTGGTAGGCAAACGGCTGACAGTTGGTGTGCGCCACCGTCTGGCCCGGGGTGGCGCTGCGCACGTTGGCAAAAATACACCCGGCGGCGATATGGTGGCCCAGACCGGGCAAATTATGGTCGCCCCAGATAGGGCAGATATTGGTATACACGCACGGCGTGGGCTCAAGCTGTGGGTTGTACCAGCCCAGACCAAAGCCGTCGGCATTGACCACCCCGGACGTCATCTCCTGCGGCTGGTAGCTCTGCACCACCAGCGAGTGCTCGGGCTCACTCACAACGCGTTCGAGCCGCAGCTCGGGTCCGAGGTAGGTCATGAAGCGACACATAAAGCAAATGATGAAGTATGAATGATGAATGATGAACGGCAGACGGTCGGGAAATGATGCTTGTGTCTTTCATTCAGCGTTCAGCGTTCTGCATTCCTCGTTTTTCTTCATTGTCCCAGGGCGACAGCTCGGGCCGTCTGAGCAGACGCCGCCGTAACCCTTCAGCCTCGGCGTGAATCTCCTCATAGCTGTCGCCGAACAGATCGACCTGAGCCAGGACAATCCCGAACTCGCTCATCTGTCTCACCTGGCTGCCCGGTTCAAAATAAATCGTGATGCCGGGAACCGCCCGGGCCTGCTCGTGGTCAAGCAGATTTTCGGCCGCGTCCTCGGCAAAGGTAATCAGGTTGAACTGGCCGCCGACGACAGGCCGACGGGCTGGACTCAGGCTGGGCGCCCGACCGCTGGCCAGGCTCAGACCGGCCTCGTAAATGCAGGCGTCCAGGCATTGGCGGTACAGCTGGTAAAAGCAGGTGGCGGCGCGGCCGTTGACCTCGGTCAGGGTCACCCCGTCTTCGTGGAACCAGAACTCGATGTTAAAAAATCCGTTGTCCAGGCCCACACTGCCAATCGCGGCATACGCCTGCCGCTCAAGCGCGGCCTGGATGGGGGCGGGATGACGCGAGGGCAGGGAGAAATTGTCGATCACCCGCGTACCGGGATAGGTGTTGGTGTCGGTAATCGCCCACAGGTGGGGCTGGCCGCCGTACACCCAGCCCTCGACCGTCACCTGGGGGCCGTCCACAAACTCTTCGACCAGCATCATGTCCTGGACGGCCAGGGGATATTTGTCGAGATCAACATAGCGCTGGAAAAACGGCGTGTAGAGCGGCGACCAGGCCGGGTAGTCGCGGCGCGCAATGCGCAGCGCCCGGTCGAGGTCGGCCGCAGACTCAAGCTTAAAGCCCAGGATGCCGAGGTTCAGCCACGGTGGCTTGAGGTAGCACGGGTAGGTCGCAACCGAGGGGTGGGGGT
Source organism: Candidatus Binatota bacterium (assembly GCA_011523315.1). GTDB lineage: Bacteria > Desulfobacterota > Binatia > Bin18 > Bin18 > JAAXHF01. The sequence goes on along the minus strand of WTHE01000114.1, from coordinate 283 downwards.
CGTGCAGGTCAATGGCCTGACAGCGGATCGGCTCGGGTTCGGCGCGGCGGCCGTAGTATTTGTGCAGGCACAAAAAGACCGACTCCACGCTCGGGCCGGGAAAGCCGAATTCTTCGCACAGGGCGGCGGCGACCAGATCGGCCACGTCCCGCGAGTAAAATATGGCGTCAATATTGTGGGGGGGGATATAGTCCCGGCACTGGTCGATATAGGGCAGCAGAACGAGCGCGGGCGGAGGAGGGCGGGGGGGGGGAATTGAACCGAACCGGCGGGGTTGCCGGGT
>WTHE01000424.1 GCA_011523315.1 Candidatus Binatota bacterium | reverse complement strand
GGTCTTCGAGCCGGTAGTGTTCGGCCGTCCCGGCGCCCCGCTCGCCCAGCACGCCAAAACCGTGGGCGTCATCAACCAGAATGTCAGCCTCATACTGCTCGGACAGACGGACCAACTCCGGCAGCGCAACAATGTCGCCGTCCATGGAGAAGACCCCGTCGGTAACAATGAGTTTGCCGGCATTATTCGGGCTGTCGGCCAGCTGCTGCTCCAAAATGCTCAAATCCTCGTGCGGATAGCGACACACCGTTCCGTAGGCCAGGCGGGCACTGTCGACCAGACTCGCGTGGTTGAGCTTATCGAGGTACAGATAGTCGCCGCGTCCGATCAGGCCGGCCACCACACCCAGATTGGTCTGGTAGCCGGTGCTGAACACCAGGGCGGCTTCTTTGTTGAGGAATCGGGCCAAGCGGTCCTCGAGTTGTTCGTGCAGATCGAGCGTACCGTTCAGAAAACGGCTGCCGGTACAGCCGCTCCCGTAGCGCTGCAAGGTATTGGCCGCCGCTTCAATGACCTTGGGGTGATGGGTCAGACCCAGGTAGTTATTCGAACCCATCATAATCATGGATTCGCCACCTACCCGTACCTGTGTCCCGTCAGACGCTTCAATAGGGATAAAGAAAGGATAATATCCCCCGGCTTGCGCCTCCCGGGCTCGTGTAAAGCGAGCACATTTGTCCAACAGTTTCATCCAGCCCCCCCCTCTCCGGTCACAGACTCAAGATTTCCAACAGGGAGCCATAGCGGACGGCTTCGCCCCTTCCCTCGATTCATATTTGCTCCTACAGCCAGCCCTGTTCTCGATACCACGCGGCTGTACGCGTCAAGCCTTCAGACAGTGGTATACGGGCTTCAAAACACAAGTCCTGTCGGGCCGCTGCGGTTTCACACAACCATCCAGGTGCCAGTAATTCCTGAACTTTATCCCGATTAAAAATCGTCGTCCGCCCCATCATCGCCGCGCCCAGCTCACTGCAACCAGCCGCCAGCCGCACCAGCCAGTGGGGTACGCGCACCGTGCGGACTCGCCGTCCGAGCGCGTGCGCAAGCCCGGTCACAATATCCCCCCGCGAGTAGGACCGCGCCTCGGCAATATGATAGATTCCCGCCACCTTGGCAAGGGTTGCGGCTCGAATCACGGCATCGATCAGATCATGGACATGGACGAACTGAAGGAGCCCCTCGGCTCCTTTGGGCATGAGAAAGATCCCCTGCATAGCCAGTTGAAACAGCAGAAAGAAGTCGCGGTCGCGCGGCCCGTACACCACCGGCGCACGCAAGATCACGACCTCGGTCTCCTCCATCAGCGAGCGGCAGGCCAGTTCTCCGGCCAATTTGCTGCGCCCGTAGGCCGTCAATGGCCGGGGCGGGTCGTCCACACACACCGGCTGGCCGTCGCGGGCCGGACCAACCGCAGCCAGAGAGCTGAGATAGACGAACCGGCGGGGACGCGACGGGGCGGCCCGGATCGCCGCAACCAGCGCCCGCGTCCCCTGGCCATTGACCTGCTCGTAGACGGCCTCAGGGCGGGCTTTCGTGACCGCCGCGACATGCAAGACCACATCGACATCGGCAACAGCCCGAGTCAGGGCCGCAGGGTCGCACAGATCACCCTGAATGCACTCCACGCCGCGCGCCTCAAGCTGCGCCACATCCTCCGCCTTGCGGACCAGAGCCCGCAGCTGGAAGGGCTGTGGAGCGAGGGTTTCGAGCAGGTGGGACCCCACAAAACCTGTCCCACCCGTGACCAAAACCCGGCTGCCCGGAGCCAGAGCTGTTTGCTGTGTTTGCCTCACCCATGTATCCAGAAATTCGACATAATCCGTCGCTAGATACCAGATTTCAGGCTATTTACCAAGTAGCGCGAGCCCAGGCTCAAAACACCTTCCGCCCGCGCCGCCCGACCCTTGACACTCTCACAGAGAGCCCTTTAGTCTTTCCCCAGCGTCAGTTCCCGGTTACCCCCCGCAAACAGGATACCCAGCCGCATGTCTGAGCCTCCCCCTGTCAGCCTGCCAACAACCGCCGCCACCTCGTTCAGTGCGGCCGATTATAGACGCCGGTTTGCCAGCGCTTTTCAGCCCCAGCCGTGGAAGTATTGGGCCGACCTGCTGGCCTCGGCCGGTCTGGGCTGGGGGTTTTTTGGTCTGAGTCTGTCCGTGCCGTTCGGTTCCGTGGTCTATCTGGGGTGCAGCGCCGCCGCCGTCCTGGCCCTGCTCCGGGCCGCACTGTTCATCCACGAACTCGCCCACCTCAAGCGTCGCGCCCTGCCCGGTTTTGAAACCGCCTGGCTGCTGCTGGTCGGTTTTCCGCTCCTGGTTCCCAGCATCATGTACGATACGCACGGCGATCATCACCGCCAGGCAAGCTTTGGCACCCCGAATGACCCCGAATATCTGCCCCTGGCCCACAGCCACCCGCTCGGGCTGGTGTGGTTTGTCGTCCAGGTCAGCCTCGTGCCGGCCTTGCTGGTCGTGCGCTGGGGTGTCATCGGTCCGCTGGCGGCGTGTCTGCCGCAGCTGCGCCGGTGGGTCATCCGCCACGCCTCCAGCCTAGTCATCAACCCCCGCTATTGTCGGGCGCTGCCCTCAAAACAGCAGCGGCCTCGTTTTGCCGCCCAGGAAACCGCAGCCGGCCTTGTGTGTTGGGGGGTGGGACTGGGCTGCTGTCTGGGCTGGATTCCGCTCGTCTGGCTGCTGCAGTGGTGGTTGACCGGAGCCGGCATCCTGGTCATCAACCAGATCCGCACCCTGGCCGCCCATGGCTACCATAACCGCGACCACGCCATCACCACGGTTGAGCAGGTCCTGGACTCGATCACGCTCCGAGGCTGCCCGCCCGAGGAAAACGCAGGGGGCCGCTTCATCAAGAAGTCGGTGTCCAGCCTGCTGACCGCTGCGGCCGCCCCGGTCGGTCTCCGCTACCACGCCCTGCACCACTTTCTGCCCACCGTTCCCTACCACAGCCTGGGCCTCCTCCACCGGCGGCTTGAGGCTGAACTGGGACAGGACTCGCCCTATTGGCAGACCTGCCGGAACGGTATTGTATCGGCCATCTCGGCTCTCGTCCGGCACGGCTCAGCGCAGGTGGCGCCGGACCAACAGCCTGAGAATCGCCGGGCCGCCCAATAAGAAAGGATGGCGACGCTGGCGGTCGGTCGGTCGCCAGGCTAGCCCGGCATGGCGGCTGATCTTCCACGCCACATACGGTAGCCAGTCGTCGAACGTCAGCCCGGATTTGAGCAGCCACAGCGCGTAGCGGCCCTTGGCCAGGGCACGCCGAACCTTCCAGTCCCGGCGTAGCCGGCGACGCTGGCGGTCGGAGAGCGTCACCTGCCACGCAAAGGGGAACGCTGATCGCTTCCTGACGAGGCGGTCATCAGCGTTGCCCTGCGCGGCCCGGCCCGGTTCGGGCACGACTCGAACCAATTGCCCACGGTCCCGCAACTCGGACAAGGCGTGTTCGGCAACCTGGCTGTAGCGCTCAACCGCGCTGCGATAGAGAGCCTGGACGGTGCCGGGCTGCTCGGCTCGCAGCTCCGTCCGGTAAGTCTCCCGAAAGCCGCGCTGCCACAGCTCAGCAGTCTGAAAGCGGGCCGGCAACAGGGCTGCCATCCGTCCGACCAGGGTCAGGACAGCCTCCGCACACGCGCCGACAACCCGGCTCCGGCTGGCCTGGTCGCGGCTATAGACCAGTCGGGCCGGCTGGCAGAAGCGTGCCCAGATAATCGCGTGGACACTGCGGGCAGAGGCGCCAGACACAAAGTCACGCATCGAAATCACCGCGTACTTGGCCCGCAGCGGGTGTGGTCCGTCGCCGACCTCCAGATACAACACATTTGGCGGCAGCACGGCATTCAGCACGGCCAACACCCGCGAGGTAAAGACGGCCCGGTAGCTATCGACCAGGACGTAGAAATCCAACACCCCCCGGTCCGTGCGCTGGCGCAGACACGAACCGTAGAATACGACTGCGGCAACGGCCGGGCCGTGACGGCGACGGATCTCGTCGGCAACGGTTCGCGCCGCCGCAAGCGTCGGCTGGCCGAGTTCCTGGTCCACGATGTCGTATAAGGCGCTCATCAGGCGCAGCGTGATATTCTTTTTCAGGTCCGGACGAATCGGAGCCGCCGGTCGGCTTCGAGGCGGACCACCCGACCCGCTTGCGGCCCGAACAACTCTCCGTCAATGACGAGCCCGCAGTCAAGCCGGAACTGGAGCTGATGAACATTGCGACTCACATAGCCGGCCAGCGGCCCGTCGGGCTGGGGCGGACGGCCTCGGACAATACGGAGCGGGGCGAGCAGCCGTCGCGACGCCCCCTCGGCAACTGCAGTGCAGCGAATAGGCGCCTCCTCCCGGCCCCAGAACGGACGCAGCCCCAGCACCGAGTCGAGGGTGGTGGCAAACGCGAGCAAAAACGAGCCCGAGGCGAGCGGGCAGCCGTCAAGCCGGATGTCCAGGCGGTCACGGCGCAGCACCCCGCGACAGGAGCCCAGCAGCGCCCGCAGCGCCACCAGCCCGATGATTGCCCCGGATGTCAGCGGCCCCTGAAAATAGTGCTTGGGCAGCAGGCGGTGTTTCAGCTCCGTGGTTCGATAGATCACCCCCAGCCCAAAGAAGAAGCCGTACTGCACAGCCTCGTCCGGCCCCAGCTCGACGCGTAACACTGGCCGCTCCACCAC
>WTHE01000615.1 GCA_011523315.1 Candidatus Binatota bacterium | reverse complement strand
AGGCTTGGCGGTCTGGAGGGCGCGGGCGGGAGACCCCGGAGGGCACGGAGTCTCCCACCCGCAGGAGGGAACGGGTCAGGGACGGTCGGCCGGATTCTGGACGTAGCGCGCCGCCGTGTCGTGTTCGTCGGCGCCGGCCTGGCCCGGGCTGGCGGGTGTCGGCTCGGCCGCTACCTGGACAGGCGTGATGTCTCCCTGAAAAACCAGCCGGTCGGCCGTATTTTGGGCGTGCAGCTTGGCCCGCATGGCGGCCGACAGGTGTATGGGGCGCTGGTCGGGAAAGCGGTCCGGCCAGACGTGCGGACGCAGAAAGAATTCTTCCGGGTATTTCACCTCGGCCTGGCTTTTGATGGAGGTGTCGAGATACCACTGGCGGCGCATGAAGTCGGGGTTGAAATAGATCTCGGCTTCCCGCTCGTCCCAGTCGATCACCTTATGGCTGTCGTTGCACATGTAGGACATGATATCGCCCGGAATATGCCAATGGACAATAAAGCGGGTGCCATAGCCGTGCTCGCCCAGGCTCGGGTTGAACAGCTCGGCCATCCGCACCTCAATATGGTTCAATTTTCCATCCGGGCCGTACTGCTCGACCCGCAGGGGAAAAAACGTGTGTTTGTCCAGCCAGAAAATCAGGCGCGGCACATAATAGTTCGGCAGCCAGTCCTCGCGGGTAACAGCCTCGACAACGTAAGACTCGATCCCGCCGTCGGCCCGGTAGTAGGGGTAGGATTCGCCCATCGGTTTGAGCGTCCCGGTCTGATACTGGCGAAATTCGTTGGTCTCGGGGTCGCGCAGGATGATGGTCGGCCGGGTGTGGGGAAAACGTATGGTTTCATGCACCACATCGGTGCCCAGAATCCGCCAGCGGAATTCCCAGGCGTCGCGGCCGTAGGAGTCGTCGGGGGTCAGCGCCATATTGGGGAAACGGCTCTGGCGGCGCCACGGCACCTGGTGGCGCACACGTCGAATGGATGACGAGTAGCGGAAACGCTCTTCTTTCTTGTGGAAGCTCTTGTCGGTCCGATAATGGATGGCAATCCACTGTGAGCCCTCGGCCGCAGGCGGGGCAACGCCCTGACTCAGCGAGCGGTAGACTTCCTCGCCGGGCTTGAGACGAAACTCGGCCTGCACCCCGGTGATGCGGCGATCAGTCGGTGAATAATCGACAAAGGTAATCGACTTGCCGGGGTTCAGCAGCACGCCGGTGTCGCCGATTGATGCCCAGCTGTTGGCCACCACCCCCGACCAGCGCGGACGGGGGTTATACTCCATCAGCCGATAGCCCATCTCTTCGGCCGTGTAGGGCGGGGTGAACGGGTAGGCCTCGGCCGGCAGATAGGGCACCTCGGGATGACGCGGGGTGTCGGTCGCCCGGTCAATGGCCTGGAGTTCCTGGCCGGACAGTTCGTCGAGGGTTTTCCAGCTGCGCTGGGCGGTTTCCTGAGCCGCGACCGGTCGGTGTGCGGCCAGCACAGCCGCCAAGACGAGCAGTGCGACGAGCCGGACAGCTCGGTGCCTCATTGTGCCTCCTGGGTGCGATCCGGGTGGCTCGGCCATCCCGACGGTATCGCCCGTGGTCCATTCCTGTGGTTTGCCAAGGGCTACAAATATGACATGAACGTTCATTCAGTCAAGCCGCTTTTTGTGAAACTTCCATGAAATGCAAAGGCAAGAAGGATAAGCTCCCCTAATCTGCTGAGCCTTCCCTTTCTTGTCCCTGGCCGGGCGCGGTGCTAGCGTCCGGTGAAACACCGCAGGGCGCATGACCCTGGCGTAAAGGAGGACGTATGGCAGACCGACTCACAGGCAAGGCCGCGATTGTTGTTGGGGCCGGCCAGACACCGGGCGATACCATCGGCAACGGCCGGGCGACCGCAATCGTGTATGCCCGCGAGGGCGCTCGGGTGCTGGTGGTTGACCGACGGCTGGAGTCCGCCCAGGACACCTGCCAGATGATCGCCAAAGACGGCGGTCAGGCCGTGGCCTTCCAGGCTGATGCGACCAGCTCGGACGACTGTCGGCGTATGGTCGAGCAGTGTGTCCAGCACTTTGGCCGGCTGGACATTCTGCATAACAATGTCGGTATTGGCGACCGGGACTCGGGGCCGACCCACCTCGAAGAGGCGGCCTGGGACCGGATCATGGAGGTGAACCTCAAGGGCGTCTTCCTGCCCTGCAAGCACAGCCTGCCGGTGATGCGCCAGCAGGGCAGCGGCAGCATCATCAGCATCTCCTCGATCGCGGCGGTGTGCTCGGTCGGCATGTTGGCCTACAAGACCTCCAAGGCCGGCATCAACGCCATGACCCATCAGATGGCGCTCGGCAATGCCAAGTACGGCATTCGGGTCAACGCCATCATGCCCGGTCTGATGGATACCCCGATGGCCATCGAGGGCATTTCGGCCGCGCGCAACATCGGCAAAGACGCCCTGCGCCAGGAACGTGACGCCCAGGTGCCCCTGGGCCGAAAAATGGGCACGGGCTGGGATATTGCCTACGCCTCGCTGTTTCTGGCCTCGGACGAGGCGCACTTTATTACCGGGGTGATTCTGCCGGTCGACGGTGGGCAGAGCGCCCGGATCGGCTGAGGGGTGCTCGGTCGGGTACGGGCGACCGTGCCTCAGCCGCCGTCGATCTCACCGGGGTGCAGCAGCTCGGCTCGGGGAGGCAGGTTGAGGACGGCCTCGGGAAAAAATTCAGCCAGGTAGGAGATGATGTGCTTGACCGATAGCATGCCGACCGGACGGTGCGCCTCGTCAACGAGCGGCAGCCGCCGAAAGCCGCCCTCGCCCATGAGGTTCAGGGCAAAGGCCAGCGGGGCATCGGTCGGCAGGGCTTCCGGGTCGGCGGTCATGACCGTCTCAATCTGAAGCTGGCTCATATCCTGATCGCCGCCCAGCACTTTGTTGAGCAGGTCGCGCTCGGTAAAAATCCCCACCAGGCGCCCGGCCTCCTGGACCAGCACACAGCCGACCCGCTGCTCCTGCATGAGGCGGACCGCCTCGGCCACACTGGTCTGGGGCGTGACATTCAGCGGCGGAACATAGGGCAGGGTGCTGATCGGTTCGTGCAGGGCGTTCTCATCCAGCTGGCGCCGGGCGGGCGCCGTCCGCTCCTCGATGATATGTTCTTCCTCTTCCAGGCCCTCGCTCGCATATCGCATTGTCGGGTTGTCTGCTGCCATGTCTCGCGTCTCCTTGTGAAGAAGAGGCTGCCCAAGCGGCCACTTTTCCAGCCCTGGGGCGCAATCAGGAATGCCTTTACTAGACCAAGTCCCGGTCAGCAGTCAAGCCGCGCAAGTGATAGCCAAGTGATATTTAGGTGACAAACTTCTGTGTTTCGCCCCAGGGGTCTGCAAAAGGCGAAACCTGACGGATTGGCCATTTTCTTGACTGCATATGCATTCCCGGAAGCCTCGCTCTCGCTATATATCTCGGTCAGCGGGAGGCCAGTCAGAACTTGTCAGGGGCCAGGCTATTGCCTATAGTGCGGGCGCGTGTTCTTCTCGCTCGACCAAGAGCAGAGACGCTGTCATACGGCAGACACAACAAGGAGGGCGACGATGGCTGACGAACAACTGCTGGCCCAGCTGAACAAGACCTTGCAGAGTGAATATCGCACCATTTTTCAGTATGTGCAGAACTCCTATATGGTCAAGGGCATGCGCCGGCCGGCGATGGTCGGCTGGTTGCGCGGCATGGTCCAGAAGGAGATGCAGGACGCCTTCAAGCTGGCTGATAAGATTGTCTCCCTGGGCGGCATTCCGACCACCGAGGTGCCAGAAATCACCCATTCGACCAAGTCCGAGGTCATCCTGAGCGAGAGTCTGAGCCTGGAAGAGGCGGCGGTCGAGGAGTATCAGGAGTGCATCCGGCTGGCCGCGGCGAGCGGCGACATCGCCCTGCGGGTGTTTCTGGAAGGCGCGCTGGCCAGCGCCGAAGAGGACGCCGAGGAAGTGCGCAAGATGCTCGAAGAAGAATAGAACCCAATGCCCGGACCTTACGGGGCGGTTGCGATCGTCCTGCACTCCCACATCCCCTACGTTCTCGGCCACGACCAGCTCGAAGAGGAATGGTTGTTTGAAGCCGTGGCCGAGTCCTATCTGCCCCTGCTACAGGGGTTTCGCGGGCTGATTGCCCAGAACATCGCGCCCCAGGTCACGCTGGGGCTGACCCCAGTCCTGCTGGAACAGCTGGCCGACCCGCGCTTCGGCCCGCGCTTTGTGTCCTACCTGGAGCGCAAAACCTGGGCTGCGTGGGACGACCAGCGGACCTTCGACGCCCGTAACGAGGCCGAGCTGGCCCGGGTGGCCGGCCTGTGGGCGGGCTATTACCAGCACATCGGGCGGTTTTATCAGCACGATCTGGCGGCCGACATCATCGGCGGCTTCCGCCAGCTGCAAACGGCCGCTGGGGTCGAGATGCTGACCTCGGCCGCCAGCCACGCCTATCTGCCCCTGCTCGGCACGGATGCCGCTGTCCGGGCTCAGATTGCGCTTGGCGCAGCCTGTTCCGAACGCCATTTCGGGACCCCGGCTCAGGGCTGCTGGCTGCCGGAGTGCGGCTACCGTCCGGCTGGAGACTGGACCTCGCCGCTCGGGATGGACGGCCTGTCGGCCGACCGACCTGTCGACCGGCCTGGCATAGACCAGGTTCTGACCGCCGCCGGCCTCCGCTACTGCCTGATCGATCAGCCCCAGCTCACGGCGAGTC
>WTHE01000549.1 GCA_011523315.1 Candidatus Binatota bacterium | reverse complement strand
GCTTGAACTCGTCCATGACTTCATCGTCTTCGATGCGGGCGTCAAGAAGACTTGTCGCCATAATCAGTATTTTGGCGTGCGGAAGGCCCAAGCCTTCGTACAGCGTCGGGAAGGCGGCATCATTTGGCACACCCAGGGCAGCGGCAAGAGCCTGACCATGGTCGGGCTGGCGAAATGGATTCGCGAGCACGTCACCGATCCCCGCGTCCTGCTTATTACCGACCGCACCGAACTGGACGAGCAGATTGAGAAAGTCTTCAACGGCGTTGGCGAGAACATCTACCGCACGCAGAGCGGCGCTGACCTGGTACAGGTGCTCAACACAGGCGACGAGTGGCTGATCGGCTCGCTGATCCACAAATTCGGCACGTCGGAGGGGATGAGCGACCAGGATATCGACACCTACGTCGCAGAGATCAGGCAGAGTCTGCCTCCAGACTTCCGCGCCAAGGGCACCATCTTCGTCTTTGTGGACGAGTGCCACCGCACCCAATCCGGCAAGCTGCACCAGGCGATGAAAGCGCTCCTGCCCGAGGCGACCCTGATCGGCTTTACCGGAACGCCGCTGCTCAAGGCCGACAAGCGCCGGAGCATCGAGATCTTCGGGCCGTACATCGACACCTACAAATACGATGAGGCGGCCGGCGACGGCGTGGTGCTCGACCTGCGCTACGAGGCGCGGGATATTGACCAGCACGTCACCTCGCAGACCAGGATCGACCAGTGGTTCGAGAGCAAGACCCAGGGGCTGACCGATGTCGCCAAGGCTCAGCTCAAGCAGCGCTGGGGCACGATGCAGAAGGTGCTGAGTGCGCAGGGCCGACTGGAGCAGATCGTCGCCGATATCCTGTTCGATATGGAGACGCGCGACCGTCTGAAGAGCGGCCACGGTAACGCGCTGCTGGTCTCGGACAGCATCTATGCGGCCTGTCGCTTCTTCGAGCTGTTCCAGCAGACCGACCTGGCCGGCAAATGTGCCATCGTGACTTCCTATAAACCGGCCTCGTCTGACATCAAGGGTGAAGAGAGCGGCGAGGGGCTTACCGAGAAGCTGCGCCAGTACGACATCTACCGCAAGATGCTGGCGGCGCACTTCAACGAGCCCGAGGATACGGCAATGCACAAGGCTGAGCAGTTCGAGAAGGAAGTGAAGAAGCGCTTTGTCAAGGAGCCGGGGCGGATGAAGCTACTGATCGTGGTCGATAAGCTGCTGACCGGTTTCGATGCGCCGCCGGCGACCTATCTGTACATCGACAAACAGATGCAAGACCACGGCCTGTTCCAGGCCATCTGCCGGGTCAATCGCCTCGACGGCGAGGACAAGGACTACGGCTACATCATCGACTATAAGGATTTGTTCCGGTCGTTGGAGCGGGCCATCACGGACTACACCGGTGAGGCTTTCGACGGCTACGACAAGGCCGACGTAGAGGGCTTGCTGAAGGATCGGCTTCAGCAGGGCAGGGAGCGCCTGGAGGAGGCCCGCGAGGCGGTCAAGGCGCTGTGCGAGCCGGTCGAGCCGCCACGCGGTACGTCGGCCTATCTGCGCTTCTTCTGCGCCGTCGAGAGCGACAACGTCCGGCAACTCAAAGACAACGAGCCGAAGCGTGTGGCGCTCTACAAGCTGGCTGCGGCCTTCCTGCGCGCCTACGCCAACCTGGCCAACGAGATGCGTGAGGCCGGCTACTCCGATGCCGAGGCCCAGGAGATCAAAGCCGAGGTGGACCACTACGAGAAGGTGCGCCAGGAGGTCAAGCTGGCCAGTGGCGATTACATCGACATGAAAATGTACGAGCCGGCCATGCGCCACCTGCTCGACACGTATATCCGGGCCGAGCCCAGCGAACAGCTCTCGACATTTGACGATATGACGCTGGTGCAACTGATTGTCGAGCGCGGTGCAGCGGCGGTTGAGACGTTGCCGGGGGGGCTGCGTCAGAACCCCGGCGCAATGGCCGAGACGATTGAAAACAATGTCCGCCGGCTGATTATCGACGAGATGGCGGTCAACCCCAAGTACTACGAGAAGATGTCAGAGCTGCTCAACGCCCTGATCCTCCAGCGCAAAGAGGAGGCGCTGGACTACCAGGCATACCTCGCCAAGATCGTTGAGCTGGCGAAGCAGGCCAGCCGACCGGAGAGCGGGCATTATCCCCTCACCATTCACAGCAGTGCCCTGCGTGCGCTGTATGACAACTTGAAGGACGTGCAGGGGCTGGAACAACTGATGAATCAATATGTCGTAGCCGAGAGCGCCGCGGCTGAAACTGCCGCCTTGGCTGTAGACGAAGCCATCCGTCTTGTGAAGAAAGCGGACTGGCGGGGGAACAAGTTCAAGGAGAAGCAAGTCCGCAACGCTATCAAAAAAGTGCTCCAGGATGACACTCTGGTGGACAGGATTTTCGAGATCGTCAAGGCGCAGCGTGACTACTAAAGACAAAGGCTTCTGCCTTGACATTCGTGGGATAGCGGTCGAGGTCGTCCGCAAGGATATCAAGAATCTTCATGTCGGCGTGTACCCGCCCAGCGGTCGGGTGCGGGTGGCCGCGCCGCTACGCCTTGACGACGAAGCCGTGCGACTGGCCGTGATCTCGCGCCTGGGATGGATTCGCCGGCAGCAGGCCGAGTTCGAGCGACAGGAGCGCCAGTCTCGGCGGGAGTTCGTGACCGGCGAAAGTCATTACTTCAAGGGCCGACGCTACCGGCTCAACGTGACGGAGCACGATGGTCGGCCGACTCTTCGTCTGCTGAACAACAGGATGATGGAGTTGCGCGCCCGTCCGGGCGATAATCGAGACACCCGGGAGGCCGTGCTCTATCAGTGGTACCGCAGCCAGTTACGCAGCCAGTTGCCACCCCTCCTCGCCAAATGGGAGCCGAAAGTTGGCGTGACGGTCGATGACCTGCGGATCAAGAAAATGAAGACCCGCTGGGGCTCGTGCAACATCGAAGCCAAACGTGTGTGGCTGAATCTTGAGCTGGCGAAGAAACCGGTCTCCTGCCTTGAGTACATCGTGGTGCATGAGATGGTCCACTTGAGAGAGCGGGCTCACAATGAGCGGTTTCAAGCTCTGATGGACAGGCTTCTGCCCCAGTGGCGTATGTATCGGGACGAACTCAACCGGGCGCCGCTCGCTCACGCAGACTGGCGTTACTGAGTGGAACCGCGATTCCAAGCATGGGAACCGTGCCGAGTCCGACAGGTCCTTATTCGTGCTATAGGTGGGGGAGGACGAATCAAGGAGAGAGACATGCTGCTCAATCCGGCCATGTGGTGGAGGGCCATACGGGTCATTCCCCGACTCGATAAGGACGAGTGGAACGGCCTGGACCTGATCGCGCGGTGGCTGATCGCCACCCGGGCGGTCGTCCTCATCATCACCCTGCTGTCTGCGGCGATTGCCGGTCTGCTGGCCTACCGGGCCGGGCAGTTCAGCTGGCAGCTGTGGCTGGTGCTGACGCTCGGTCTGTTGATGGCCCATGCCACCAATAACCTGCTGAACGATCTGACCGACCACCTGACCGGAGCCGACACGGACGACTCCTTCCGCAGCCAGTACGGGCCGCAGCCGCTTGAGCACGGGCTGATGAGCCGGCGGGAAAATCTGTGTTACGCGCTGGTCACCGGCCTGATTGCAGCCGCCGCGGGCGGCTATCTGGTCGGCGTGGGAGGCAGCGGCGTCCTGGTCCTGTTGGCGGTCGGTGCCTTCTTTGTGCTGTTCTACAGCTATCCGCTCAAGTATTTTGGGCTCGGCGAGTTGGCCGTGCTGGTGGTGTGGGGACCGCTCATGATCGCCGGGGGCTATTATGTGCTGACCGGCGGCTGGACGTGGTCGGTCGTGCTGGCGAGTTTGCCCTACGGCCTGGGAGCAACCACAGTCATCTTTGGCAAACACATCGACAAGCTGAGTACCGACCGCGCCAAGCGCATCTACACCCTGCCGGTCCTGATCGGGGAGCGGGCCGCGCGTTACGCGGTCGTCGGGATGATGGCGGCCCAGTACGCGCTGGTGGCCTATCTGGTCGTCAGCCGGTTTTTCAGCCCGGTGCTGCTACTGGTGCTGCTGGCGGCCCGGACCTTCGGGCTGGTGATCCGGGTCTATCGTCAGCCTCAACCGGACCGCATGCCGCCCGAGTACCGGGCCGATATCTGGCCCCTGTGGTTTGTCGCCTTTGCGTTTTTGCACAACCGGAAATTCGGTGGGCTTTTTCTGCTCGGTCTGGGACTCGAAGCCGGGCTGCGGCAGCTGGCCTGGCTGGACTGAGGAAGGGGAGGAGCGATGTCTCGGGGTCTTGGCTGGGGGGCCGTCGGTCTGGCGCTGCTGGGCGTGCTGCTCGGCGGCGTGTACGTCTTGAGCCGGCCGCATCAGCCTGGGGCGATCCAGGCCAGCCTGTCGGTGAGCCAGGTCCTGGGCGGTGACACGACCGGCTTTGCCCGGGCCCTCAGGCCGCGTGCCCTGTCGTTTCCGCGTGACCACGGGCCGCATCCCGAGTACCGCACCGAGTGGTGGTATTACACCGGCAACGTGCAGACTGCGGACGGGCGGCATTTCGGGTTCCAACTGACCTTTTTTCGGTCCGCCCTGGCCCCCCAGGTGGCGGCCCGCGAGTCTGCCTGGGCCACGGCCCAGGTGTATATGGCCCACCTGGCGCTGACCGACGTGGAGACCGGGCGCTTCTACGCCTTTGAGCGTTTCAGCCGCGCGGCCCTGGGAC
>WTHE01000454.1 GCA_011523315.1 Candidatus Binatota bacterium | reverse complement strand
ACCTGGGCTTGTTGATCGTCGATGCCGGGTTTGACGTACCGACCGCAGCCTGGGTCGTGTCCGTCTATACTGCGGTGGCCATGGTGGCTCAGCTGGTCGGCGGCTACGTCGGAGATCGGATCCCCAAACGGATTGCGCTGTGTATTTTTTCGACTGTGCAGGCGACCGGGGTGCTGGTGCTGACCTACGCCACCACGCTGCCGCTGCTGGTGCTGTTCGCCTGCTTGTTCGGCCTGGGCTTTGGGGGACGCAACCCGCTGACCATAGCGATTCGCGGCGAGTACTTCGGTCAGGCCGCGTTTGGAAAAATCCTGGGCCTGTCCACCGTGCCGATGAACATTCTGATGCTGGTGGCCGCCCCGTTTGCCGGCTGGGTCCGCGATACCCAGGGCAGCTATGAGCTGGCGTTTTTGAGTCTGGCGGGGTGCAGCTTGGCGGGCGGGGTGTGTTTTCTGCTGGCCAGGAAACCCGAGTTGGAGCCCGGCTCGTAAACGGACGCGGCTGGATTTCTCGGCCTTTTTTGCCCACAATTGACCCATGCGTTTTCTGAGCCTGCACGTCAACAGCTTCTGCTGCACAATCACGACCAAGGGGCGCTCACAGGTCTACGAAGCCTACGACGACCCCGTCACCCGGGTTGACGACGCCCTGCTGGTGCTGGCCAGCGTTGAACGCGGGGATGAGCGCAACCCACAGCTGGTGGCCGAGCGGGCCAGCGCCGAACTCGTCACGCTGGCCGCCCAGCTGAAAGCGACGACTGTTGTCCTCCATCCCTTTGCCCATCTGTTTGCCGAGCTGGCCGCCCCACGGCTGGCCATCGATATCCTGAGCCGGACACAGCAGGCTCTGAGTCAAGCCGGTCTGACGACCATCCGCACGCCCTTCGGCTGGTTCAACGCCCTCCAGATTGACGCCAAGGGCCACCCCCTGTCGCGGGTCGCCCGAACGGTGACCGCAGACGCCTGAGTGCCGGGGCGGCCCGGCGCGTCCTCTATCTTTTCACCTACCCAGCTGCTATGCGGGGGAACGGACAGCCTGCCGAACCCTCACCAGGAGCCTCGCCATGTCGATACGTCAAGACATCACTCCGGCCGATATGCAGAACATTCGCCAGCGCTTTGGTTATTCTCCAGGGGTCAAAGTCGGCCAGATGCTGTACATCGCCGGCCAGGTTGGTCGGGATGCCGAACTCAATGTCATTGAGGGTAAGGAAGCGCAGTTTGCCCAGGCTTTTGACAATGTCAAAAAAGTCCTGACCGCCGCCGGCGCCGACTTTGATCAGGTGGTGGAAATGGTCACCTACCATGTCGATATGGGCGACCTGCCGCTCTTTATCGAGGTGAAGAGCCGCTATTTTCGCAATCCCGACAGACTGCCGACCTGGACCGCGATTACCACCCCGGCTCTGGCCATGCCCGGGCTGCTGGTCGAGATCAAATGCACGGCGTGTCTCGAATAGGCAGGCACGTCCCGCGTGTCGGCTCACGGTCCTACTGAGGGAGGGCAGATGGAAAAGACAAGGTCCATGGACCAAATGGAACGCGAGGCGGAGACCGTCCGGGCTGCACACCTCAAGCAGATGGAGAAGACGCCGTCCATGGACCAAATGGAGCACGGCCGAACGGGTGGATTTTTCTACGGCTGGGTGATTGTGTTTGCCGGCTTGGTGCTGAGCCTGATCATGTACGGGGTGATTGAAGCCTTTGGCGTCATGTTCAAGCCGATTGTCGCCGAGTTTGCCTGGGACCGCGGCACAGTCTCGGTTGCTTCCATGGTCAACTGGCTGAGCTTTGGCGTGTCGGGCCTGCTGTGCGGTGTGCTGAGCGACCGCTTTGGCTCGCGCTGGGTGATAATCGGCGGCGGGCTGATCTTTATCCTCGGCACCTTTCTGATGAGCCAGGTCGAGTCCCTGTGGCAGCTGTACTTCTTTTTTGGCGTGCTCATTGCGGTCGGTCGTTCGGCCGCCGGCGTGCCGCTCACCGCCCTGGTCACGAAATGGTTTGTGCGCAATCAGGGCCTGGCCCTGGCCATTGCCCAGTCCCAGAACGTAGGCTCGGCGGTCTTTGCCCCGCTGTCGGTTTTCCTGCTGAGCGCCTATGGCTGGCGGGGCGCCTATGTCGGCTTGGGTCTGATCTCCCTGCTCGTCATTCCCCTAGCCCTGCTCATGCGTGACTACCGGATCCGGCAGGAGCCCGAGCCGGGGCGGCTCGACCAGACCAAACCGGCGTCGTCAGGCCCGGCCCGGCTGCCGGGCCTGAGCCTGGGCGAGGCGATGCGGACGCGCGCCTTTTGGACGCTGAACTTCATGGTCATCGGCTGCTGCGTGTGTCACTCGTGCATTCTGCTGCACGGCGTCAGCCATATGACGGATGCCGGGCTGGCCGCCTCGGTGGCCGCTCAGGTGGTGGCAACCATGGCCATTTTCGGCATGGTCGGCAAAATTGCCAACGGTCTGCTGGCCGACCGGATCGGCGCCAAGTGGGCGATGGCCGGATTTCTCGGTCTCCAGGCGATCATGATTCCGCTGTTCATTGAGGCCCAGACAGCGCCGACGTTTTATACCTGGGCGGTGCTGTTCGGTCTGGGCTACGGCGGGCCGATGCCGGTGTATGCGATGCTGTTTCGCGAGTACTTTGGCCTTCGCTCGATCGGTACGATCCTGGGCGTCTTCTTCATGGTCGCCTCGATTGGCATGGGCTCGGGCGGCCTCATCGGAGGGATGATGCACACCTCGTTCGGCAGTTATGCGATGCCGTTCCTGACCAGTACGACGACCGGTATGATTGCCGCGATTCTGGCCCTGACCCTGCCGTCGCCCAAACGCGAAGCGCCGGCCACGGCTCCCGAACTGGCCCTGCAGACCAGCTAGCAACGAGGAGGTGAGTCATGCCGGTCATTGATGGTGACAGCCATTTCGTCGAGCCTTTGGATCTGTTTGAGACGTATATTGACCCGGCCTTTCGCGGTCGTGAGATGCGGGTCGAGCAAGACGCCGGGACCGGCCGGCTGCGTATCCTGACCGATGGCCGGCCCTTGCAGCTGGTGGACGTTGAGACACTGCTGGCCGCAGTCGTCGGCTATGGGCAGAAGGAAGCCGGCCGGGATCTCAACACCTTTGACCGGTATCTGGTGACCAGCGACCAGTGGCAGGACATGGACGCCCGAGTCCGGTTTCTGGATACGGAGGGCATTGACCACCAGGTGCTGTATCCCACCCTCGGCCTGTTGTGGGAGGGCGGGGTTGAGGATCCGGCTCTGGCCGACGCCCTGTGTCGGGCCTACAACACCTGGGCTTTTGAGCTGTGTGCTGGGCACAAAGATCGCCTGTTTCCGGCCGCCCATATCTCTTTGCGAGACCCCCGGCTGGCCGTAGCAGAACTCGAACGGGTGGCCAAGCTGGGGTGTCGGACGATTTTTGTCGCGGCCGCGCCGGTCGGCGGGCGCAGCTTTGGCCATCCGGACTTCGACCCCATCTGGGCCGCAGTCCAGGATCTTGACCTGAGCGTCGGCATCCATCTGGTCGGTCACCCGCACTATACCGGCAGCGAGTGGTATCAGGGCCAGGACCCCGGCTTCATGTTTGTGACCATGAATGTCATTCAGGACCCGCGTATGGCGCTGACGACCATGGTCTATGACGGGGTGCTGGAGCGGTTTCCGAGGCTACGGGTGGCAACCATTGAGGCCATGGTCGGCTGGGTCGGCGAATGGCTGGAGCGGCTCAACTATCGCTTCACGTACATGGGTCACACGTCCCAGATGAAGCGTCCGGCCAGCGAATATTTCGCCCGTAATATCTGGATCAACGGCGATCCGGAAGAAAAGATGTTTCCGCTGATGGTCCGCTTTGCGGGTGATAGCCGCTTCTTTGTGGGCTCGGACTATCCCCACGCAGAAGGGTTTACCCGGCCGATGGACAAGGCCCGCGAGCTGCTTTCAAGCCTGCCGACGACAACGGTTGATAAGATCCTGGGCCACAACGCCCAGCAGTTTTTGGGGCTGTAAAGATCAGGAGAAGCGCAGCCCCTGACCGCGTCTTCCGTCCCGCAGTTTGAAGCGCCAGCCGATCAACCAGCCGGTCAGCAGGACGCCGGCGCCGGCCAGGAACCAGGACAGGTTGCGCCGGTGTTCGGTCTGGCTGTGCTCAGACCTCAGTTGTTCCAGCTCGGTCTTGAGCAGGGCTTCGCGGTTGGTCTGGGCCGTGGTGGCGGTGGTCAGCTCGTCGTTTTTTTGGCGCAGCTGGGCGATTTCCTCACGCTGCTGTTCGACCTCGTCCTCCAGCCGTTGGAGGCGCACCGCAGCCGGGGCGTCTTGGGTGACATCTCTGCGCAGCACATAGCCGCGACGGCCGTTGGGCAGCACGGCCAGGTAATACTCGCCTTCCTGATGGACGCGTTGCACGGCGTCGCCGGTCTTGAGCGTAGCAAACACCTCTGAATCGGGGCTGGGGCTCAGCCAGACCGGAACCTCGCGATAGTCGCTCACGTACAGCTCTTGGGCCAGCTCTTGGGCAGAACTGCGGCCCGGCAGGAGGGCCAGGAGCAGGCCCAGGCACGGAAGTACGCCGCCTTGCAGGATGGAGACCAGCCGGCCGCCGGGTGTCCGATCCAGACGCATACGAGGGGAATAACCCAGATGGGCAGTGAAGGCAATTCCGGGTCGCTAGGCCCCGGACCGCTCGGATGAGGTGGACAGAACGTGCTGGAGCACCTCGATG
>WTHE01000417.1 GCA_011523315.1 Candidatus Binatota bacterium | reverse complement strand
TTTGGACCAGACCGTCGAGTAGAGCGCGGTGCATGGCGTTGCGCTTCTCGGGCCGGTTCATGGTGATGGTGGCAATGCCGTCCTGGACGGAACACAGGATTTCGTCAGCCATAGTCTGTCTCCTCTTTTTGTCCTGCCCGCTCACATAAGGGGTTTCTGACCGGAGGTCAAGCTGAACAGAACGGGACTTGTGCTTTGCCGATGTCCCGCACACTTGCTAGAATTCGGCCTGTAATGCACGGGCTCGGATAAGCGTGAACCTGGAGTAGTGTGGCCGACCACCCGAATAAACACGTCCGTGAAGCTGTGGCCTATGCTTTGCTGCGTCGCTGGACATTACGTAAGTCTGGACCGCGGGCGCATATCTGGGGACGGTTGTACTGCCGCCAGACAGATCGGACGGGATGCAGTCGGGCGGTCTATTCGACGCCCAGGCATCCAGAGGACCATGCAAAAGATATTCGTCGGGCGGTGGAGCGCTGCCCGCATTAGGAAATGCTATGGCAAAGTACGAATTCAGCCTGATCCTTCCCGGCCGACTGGAATTGACCGAAGACCTGGCTGACCGTCTGTTCGAGGCGGGATGCGACGATGCGACCCCTGGCACCTGTAATGGGGTCTTTTCCATCGACTTCCACCGCGAAGCAGACTCTTTGGAGGCGGCCATCCGCTCTGCCATCGCCAATGTCGAATCGGCTGGCTATCGGGTGGCGCGTGTAGAGATGGAGGCCGAGGCGGTGGTCGGGCAGGCTGGCGTCTAGCAACACAGCAGGAGGCGGAGAGCAGGCCCTCCACCTGCTCCTCTACTCGTCGAACTTCCAGGTGTTGTCCGCGCTGCCGCAGATCTTCCAGCGCGGCACAACAATGTCCGCCTCGTTGGTCTGCTCGAACTCGACCTCGACCGGCAGACCGATGGCGATGGCGTCTTCGTCGTCGAGCAGCACGCCGCCGACGCGGACCAGCGAACCGTCGGCCTCGTGGCAGTCGTCAAGCTCAATCAGACCCACGACATACGGCACGGCGTCGACAAAAGCGCCCAGAATCGGCTGGGTGACCACGATATAGCTGTGCAGCACGCCCCTGCCGGCCGTCTCAAACCAGCCCAGGTCCATGGAGTTGCACGTGTTGCAGGCCGGGAAGGGCGGGAACCACTTGTGGCCGCAGTCCTGGCACTGGCGAACCAGATACTTGCCCTGTTTGGTGCCCATCCACCATTCGGCCGTGTCAAAATCCGGGACAATCGTGATTTTGGTGTAATCAATCGGGCCTGGCATACTCCGCCCTCCTCTAGGCTGCAATCCCGCGCAGAATCGCCGAGCTTGACATGGTTTCCGTACCCCAGCCCAGACAGGCCGCGATCCGAGCGTCTTTGACCTGCCGACAGCCGGCCTGCCGGTCGTAGCTGTGACGGCCCTCGGCCCAGCCCGGACAGGCGTCGTCGGCGCGGTGGCGGAGCTGGCGGACGTTCTCAATCACCATGCTGATGCCGTGGGTGTAGCCCTCGGACAGATGACCGCCGGACAGGTTTGAGGGCAGCTCGTGGTCGATCCGCAGGCGTCCGCCTTTGACAAACTCGCCGGCCTCGCCCTTGCCGCAGAAGCCGTAGGCTTCGAGCTGGATCAGGGTGGTGAAGGTGAAGGCGTCGTAGCACGAGATCAGGTTGACGTCCTTCTGGCTGATGCCGGCCATGCCGAACAGGCGCTGGCGGCCATAGTTGCCGGCCACATAGTGAATCTCCGGCCGCGAGTAGTTCCAGGCCGCGTTGGGCGCCATGGTGCGGCCGGTGCCGCCCATGATGAAGACCGGCGGCTGGCGCAGATCGTAGGCCCGCTCGCGCGAGGTGACGATCAGGGCGGCCGACACATCGGTCTCCAGACAGCAGTCGAGCAGGCGGAAGGGTTTGACCACCCAGCGCGAGTTCTGGTGGTCTTCGATGCTGATCGGGTTGCGCATGACAGCCTTGGGGTTGAGGCTGGCGTGGTAGCGGTGGGCGACCGCCACCTCGGCCAGGGACTTGGTGGTGGCGCCGGTATCGCGCAGATAGCGCATGGCCGACATGCCGAAGCGCTGGGCCGGCGAGGTCCAGCCCCAGTGCATCATGAACTGGTTGTCCTCGGCCGCTCGGGTCGGCGGCACCGGGCCGCTGGGCGCCTGTCCGCCCATGCGGCGGCCCGAGCGGCCGTTCATCGAGCGGAAGATGACCATGGTTTTGCAGTAGCCGGCTTCGAGCAGGCCGATGGTATTGCCGATCAATGCCTCGGTGCTGGAACCGCCGCCCAGGATATCGACCGAATAGTTGAGCCGCATGCCGAGCGAGGTCGCAATATGGTTTGAGGTGGTTGAGTCGCCGGCCTGATAGCTGGTCATGCCGTCGATGTCGCCCGGTCCCAGGCCGGCGTCGGCCATGGCCTTTTTGATGGCCTCGCAGGCCATGGACAGGGTGGTGCGGTTCGACGGTCGCATATGCGGCGTCTCGCCCACGCCAACGATGCAGTACTTATCGGTCAGTGCTCCCATGCTGCCTCCTGTGTGCTGACGGTGCTTAATACGAGCGGGGCATGCCCAACACGTGTTCGGCCACGTAGTTGAGGATCATGTTGTTCGAGATCGGGGCGATGCTGAACAGGCGGCACTCGCGGAATTTGCGCTCCACGTCATACTCGGCGGCAAAGCCGTAGCCGCCGTGGGTGTCGAGGGCCGCGTTGGCCGCAGCCCAGGCTGCCTGGGCACACAGCAGCTTGGCCATGTTGGCCTCGGGACCGCAGGCCTGGCTGGTGTCGAACAGCTCGGCAGCCCGAAAGCGCATCAGGTCGGCGGCCTCGGTCTGGGCGTAGGCCTGGGCCAGCGGGAACTGGATGCCCTGGTTCTGGGCGATCGGTCGGCCGAAGATGACCCGCTCCTTGCCGTATTTGACGGCCCGGTCGATAAACCAGCGGGCATCGCCGATCGACTCGTCCCCGACCAGGATGCGCTCGGCGTTCATGCCGTCCAGGATGTAGTAGAAGCCACGGTCTTCTTCGCCGATCAGGTTGGCCTTGGGAATTTTCAGGTCGTGGAAAAAGAGCTGGTTGGTCTCGTGGTTGATCATGGCGTCGATCTTGCGCACCTCGACCGCGTCGCCGGCCTCTTGCAGATCGACCAGGAATACGCTCAGCCCCAGGGTTTTTTTGGGGCACTCGGCCGCCGGGGTGGTGCGCGCCAGCAGCAGCATCATGTCGGAGTGCTGGACGCGAGAGATAAAGATCTTGGCCCCGTTGACAATGTAGTAGTCCCCGTCCCGGCGGGCAAAGGTTTCGAGCTGGGTGGTGTCCGAGCCGGCGTTCGGCTCGGTCACGCCAAAGGCCTGCAGGCGGATATCGCCGCTGGCGATCTTGGGCAGATAGCGTGCTTTTTGTTCGTCGCTGCCGTGGCGCAGCAGGGCGCCCATGATGTACATCTGGGCGTGGCAGGCGGCGGCGTTGCCGCCCGAGCGGTTGACCTCTTCGAGGATCACGCTGGCCTCCCGAACCGTCAGGCCCGAGCCGCCGTACTGCTCGGGAATGAGCGCGGCCAGCCAGCCGGCGTCGGTCAGCTCCTGCACGAAGTGTTCAGGGTACTCGTCGTCCTTGTCGAGCTTGCGCCAGTACTCGTCTGGATACTTGCGACACAGCTTGCGAATCTCTTCGCGGATTTCGGGGCATTGTTCCATGGACGGCATGCGGCTCTCCTTATCAGGCGGCAGCAACGGGCTCGGAGCTGACGGACGGGCGACGCCTTCCGCCCGCTCAGTCTCGGCTCAGGATCAGGTCCGGGCTGACCACCGCCCCACCAAAGGCGGCGGCATTGACCGTGGCCTTGGAGACCAGAACGGCCTTGGGGTTCTTGTCGATCAGGCTGTCGGCCAGCTCGCCTACGGCGGTGGCCAGGGCGTCCTTTTTCACAACCCGGTTGAGCAGCCCCAGGGGGACGAGTTCCTCGGCCATGTAGCGCCGGCAGGTGATGATGATCTCCTTGGCCAGGGTCGGGCCGACGTGGGCGGTCAGCAGGGCGGTTGAGTCCGGGCTGAGCGGTACCCCGAGATCGACCTCGGGAAACCAGAACTGGGCTTCCTCGACAGCGATCCGAAAATCACAGCCCAGGGCCAGCGCCCAGCCACCGCCGACCGCATAGCCGTTGACCGCAGCAATGGTGATCGGCTCGAGGTGGACCAGGGTGTCCAGAATGCGGCCGACCAGCCGCCCGCGGCGCTGTCGGTAGCTGGCGAAGATGCGCTCCCGCTCGTGCCGGTCGGTGATGCCCTTGGTCTGGGACAGGTCGGCGCCGGCGCAAAAGGTGTTGCCCGTGCCGGTCAGGATCATCACCCGCACTGCGGAGTCGTCGCGGACCTGATGGAGCAGCGCCTCGAGTTCGTGCAGGATCTCCTCGTTCAGGGGATTGCGTTTTTCGGGCCGGTTGAAGCGCAGTGTGGCAATCCGTCCGTCTTTGTCCAGCACAAAATGATCTGGCATGCTATACCTCCCTGCGGCGTCTTGAGCGGCTGCCTAGTCTATCTGGACAGGCCGGATGCTGGCAAGAGTCGGCTGGGCTCTGGCAGCCCAGCCGCACAACGGCTATGTAGACCTGATATTGCCAAGATATCGTGAAAAGCGGAGGGAGCTATGGATCTGGGACTCACAGGCAAGGTTGCGATGGTCAGCGGGGCCAGCCGCGGCATCGGCAGGGCGATTGCGCTGGGCTTGGC
>WTHE01000612.1 GCA_011523315.1 Candidatus Binatota bacterium | reverse complement strand
GTGGGCAGGGAGTTGGCGACCTCGACCGGGTGGGAGGAGTTAGGGTCCCCGGAGCGGGCCCTTTTGCCCTGATGCATGCCTTCCGATGACGTTTAGGGTCGGGCCAGCCGGGCGGTATTGGCGTCTTGATGAAAGGTTTGAATGGGGTCGATCAGCTGTTGATGGGTCATGGCTGTTCGTGTCCGTCGGGCGAGGCCAGGGGCGGGGCGGTTGAAGAGCGGTCCGGCTGCGGGCCGAGCAGACTTTGCAGGGTTGCCGACTGGGTGAAGCGGGCAATGCGGGCTCGCTCGGTTCGGATAATAGCCACCAGGTCGGCCTCGGCCTCGTCGAGCCGTTCGTTCACCACGCAGTAGTCATACCAGGCCAGCTGGCGAGCCTCCTGGCGTCCACGGGTCAGGCGTCGGGCAATGGTCTGGGCCGAGTCGGTGGCGCGGCTGCGCAGCCGCCGCTCAAGCTCCTGCCACGACGGCGGCAGAAGAAAAATCGCCACTGCCTGCGGATAGCGGTTTTTGATGTGTCGCGCCCCCTGGACATCGATCTCAAGCAGCAGGTCGCGGCCACGCGACACCGCGGCGTCGAGGACGGCATGGGCAGTGCCGTACAGCGCGCCGTGGACCTCGGCCCATTCGACAAAGGCCTGGGCTCGGCGCAAACGCGCGAACTCGGCTTCACTCACAAAGTGATACGCCCGTCCGTCGACCTCGCCGGGCCGGGGCGGACGGGTGGTATACGAGACCGAGACCGACAGCCCGCTGACCCGCTCCAGCAGCCGCTGGGCCAGCGTGGTTTTGCCCGTTCCGGAAGGAGCCGAGAGCAGAAAAAGCACCCCCTGTCGGGGGAAGCAGAAACGGTGAGCCTGACGCGACATACAGTTACTCTACATTCTGCACTTGTTCGCGCAATTTTTCTACCTCCTCCTTGGCTTCGACGACCAAATGGCGGAGCGGAGCGTCATCGGCCTTGGCGCCGACCGTGTTGACCTCGCGGTTGATCTCTTGCAACAGAAAGTCCAGGCGTTTGCCGACCGGTTCATGGCTGGCGATGAGATCCATCATGGTCTCCACATGGCTCTGCAGGCGGACCAGCTCTTCGGTGATATCGCTCTTCTGGGTGGCCGCCACCACCTCCTGGAGCAGGCGCGACTGGTCGAGCTGGGTGCCGGCCAGAAAGGTTTGGACCCGCTCGGCCAGCCGCCGGCGGGCGGCCGTCTGGACCCGGCCGCTGCGGCGGGCGGCCGCCCGTCCAAACCGGCTCAAGGTCTGGAGCCGGCCGCGCAGCTCACGGCGCAGAAATCTGCCCTCCCGGCTGCGCTGGCGCTCCAGGCTACGCAGGGCTCGGTCAACCGCTTTTTTAGCCGCTCCAAGCTCGGTCTGGCTGAGTTGGGGCTGGACGCTGACCTGGAACAACTCCGGCCGCGAGGCCAGCAGCCGCAGGTCGAGCGGGGTGTCAATGCCGAGTTCTTTTTGCAGCTCGCTGAACGCCCGGCGGTAGGCCCGAGCCAGGTCACGGTTGAGGGAGACTGTGGAGGTGTGCGGCGTGCGTCCGCTCAGATTGAGCGACAGCTCAAGTCGGCCGCGGCCGACCTGCGCGCCCAGCTGTCGCCGGAACTCATCTTCCCAGGGCAGAAAGAGGCGCGGCAGCGACATCTTCATCTCCAAAAAACGGTGGTTGACCGTCCGTATTTCAGCGCTCACCCGTCCACCCGGAAAGGCGGCGCTGCCGCTTCCATAGCCTGTCATACTGCGCATGGGTATGTCTCGCTCAGGACCGCCCGCAGCTCTGCCGGGCTGACCGTGGCGGTGCCGACTTTGCCGACCACGACACCGGCCGCATGGTTGGCGAAGATGGTTGCCGCCTCCAGAGAGGTGCCGGCTCCGAGGGCCAGCGCACAGGTGGCGTGGACGGTGTCGCCGGCTCCGGTGACGTCAAACACCTCGCGCGCCATGGTCGGAAAATGGCGGGCCGCCTGGCCCGCTTGAAACAGGCTCAGACCGTCCTCGCCGCGTGAGATCAGGACCGCCGGGGTGTCCCATCGGTCGAGCAGTCGCGCGCCCGCCTCGGCCAGACTGGCCTCGTCATGAATGGTCAGGCCGGCGGCCTGGCCCGCTTCGGCCAGATTGGGTTTGACCAGACTCGCCCCCCGGTAGGCGGCGAAATTGGGCGGTTTGGGGTCAATCACATACACAAATCCGTGCCGACGGTGTGAGGCGGCCAACAGGTCGAGCAACTCGGCGTCAATCGCCCCCTTGCCGTAGTCGGACACCACGACCACATCGCAGGCCCCGACGTGGTCGCGGACACAGGCGCGCAGCCGAGCCCGGAGCCGGCTCTCGACCGCCCGGCGCGGCTCGCGGTCCAGCCGGACAACCTGTTGGTTATGGGCGATAATCCGCGTCTTGGTGATCGTCGTCATGCTGCGGCTGGTCAGGACGCCGCTGACCTCGGCCCCGCTGGCGGTCAGCTCGTGCACCAGGCGGCGCCCGTGCCGATCCCGGCCAACCAGGCCGCAGGCAATGACCTGGCCGCCCAGGGCGCGGATGTTGGTGATGACGTTGCCGGCTCCGCCGGCCCGCTGGCTCTCGTCGGAGACCCGCACGATCGGCACCGGGGCCTCGGGAGAAATCCGCTCGACCTGCCCCCAGATGTAGCGATCCAGCATCACGTCACCGACCACCAGCACGCGCACCCGAGAAAAGCGCTCCAGCACGGCGCGGATATTCGGGACGGGCGGGGCGTCAGAGCTTATGGACGGGCGTCGGGCCATGGTTTCACCGTGTGAGCAACTCGTCATACAGCAGCGCGTTGGCGCGTGCCATAGCCCGGATATCAAAATGGGCCAGCGCCCGCTGCCGGCCGGCCCGCCCCAGGCGCTCGGCCAGAGCCGGCTTATGGGCCAGTTCGGCCAGCGCCGCCGCCAGCGCGTCCGGCGCCCGAGGCGGAACGAGCAGGCCGGTGTGGCCATCCTCAACCAGCTCAGGAATCCCCCCGACCCGGCTGGCGATAACCGGCCGGCCGGCCGCCAGGGCCTCCATAACGGCCACCCCCAAGCCTTCCCAGTGCGGAACGTGGACAACCACATCGGCGGCCGCCAGATAGGCCGGGACTTCGCTACAAAAGCCCGGAAAATGGACCTGTCCGCCCAAGCCCGCAGCCCGCGCTCGGGCCTCCAGCAGCTGGCGTTGGGGGCCGTCGCCGCACAGCACGTAGGACAGTCGCAGCCCCTGGCGGTGGAGCTGAGCTGCGGCCTCGATCAGCACGGCCTGGGCCTTGCGTTCGACCAGCGCCCCGACCGATACGACGAGGACCTCTGCGTCGCCCAGGCCGTAGTGGCGACGAATACGCTGCCGGGCCGGCGGGTCGGGCGTAAAACGGGTGGTATCGATTCCGCTCGGAATACGACGGATGCGGGCCGGCGGGACACCCCCGGCGATCAGGGCCGACTCCACCCGGCGGGAAATCGCCACCACCGCATCAACGCTGGTGCGGTACAGGAAGCGCTGCCAGCCGCCCCGCTTGAGCGGATAGTCCATGCGGCGGGTGACGACCCGCTTGACCCCCAGGCCGTGCAGCCACGGGCTCAAGGCGTGAGCCCGGGCGGTGTGGAAATGGACCAGCTCATAGCCTCCGGTCCGCACCAGGCGGCGCAGGCGCAGACCGGCCAGCATGTCGAAATCGTTGCGCACCCGCAGCCCGCACTGGGGCAGCGCGGCCCGGCTGAGGCGGCGACCCAGCGCGCCATGTGGCGCAACCGCGACAACCGACCGATGGCCGGCCTGGTGCAGGTAGCGGGTCAGGCCCAGGACCTGGGTTTCCCCGCCGCCCCAGTCCCGTTCCGGGTCAACGTGCAGCACGGCCCGCCGGTCGCTGTTCATGGGGTGGCTTGTCCAGCGTGTGTTCCCACAGCTTGGCGTATTTGAGAAAGGTGTACACAGCGGCGGTGACCGACACAAAAAATCCCGCCCGGCCGTCTCGCATACAGCCGCTCAGCACATAAAAACGCACGAAGCGCCACAGCGGACGGAACAGGATATCCCACACGTGGACCCGGACGCCACGCTGGGCCAACTCCTGGGCGGCGATGTCGGTCAGGTCGTTCACCGTCCGCAGGTGATCGGTGATATCGTCGTAGGTGTAGTGGTAGATATTGCCCGCTACCCGGTCGGCCTGACCGCGCAGCAGGACTTTTTCGTGCGGGTTCACCCCCCCCCAGCTGACCTTGGTCTTGCGGAACAGGCGCAGCCGATAGCTCGGATACCAGCCGTGCCACCACCAGCGGCCCAGGTAATACACCAGCCGGGGGATGTAAAAGCCGTCAACCGCAGGATCGTCGCGCTCCAGGATCGTCACCATCTCGTGTTGCAGGGCCGGCGAGACCTCTTCGTCGGCGTCGATATTCAACACCCACTCGTGGCTGGTCTGGCTCAGCGCAAAGCGCTTCTGCTCGACAAAGCCGGGCCACGCGCGCTGGATGACGTGGGGCGTGTACTCGCGGCAGATGTGTACGGTCTGGTCGGTGGAGAAGGAATCGACAACAACAATCTCATCGCACCACTTGACGCTTTCGAGACAGCGACGGATGTGGGCGGCTTCGTTAAAACACACAATACAGCACGAGATCGGCGCCCGCTGGAGGTCGGCCTCCAGCGCCGCGCCGGACGGCCGGTCCGCGTCCGAACGCCGGCGCCGACGCGCCCGCCGACGGGTGTACTCTCTGTCTTTCTTGTCCC